>CASBRC010000067.1 GCA_949128015.1 Synechococcales cyanobacterium PMM_0003 | reverse complement strand
GTTTTGCATTTAATCGTTAATAATTACAGGGCTTTCCCAGACAATGAGAACGACACATCCTTCTTCACTAGAGACTTGATGGCTAGTATCAGGAGAATTGATTACTACCGAACCTTTGGTGTATTTGCCATTAGCATCGGATTGCGAACCCGACAATACAAATATATGTTCGTAGCCTGTATGGGCATGATGGGGAACTTTCGCTCCTGCTTCATAACGCAGCAAAGCCGCACTTGATCCCATATCATTTTTGTACAAAGGATAGATTTCGACTCCTTCGCGAAATGGCTGCCATGGTAGATCGTCATAGCTAGAACGAGTGAGCAATTCAGGAAAGACCCGAACTTGTTGATTGATCATCATTGTTAATGTCCCGCCATCTTCTGCCCAATCTCAGCAAGATTAGCATCAGCGCTATTACTTTCGTAAACGAATTTACCATCACTCATTACGAGAATGCGATCGCTAAGCGTTAAAATCTCATCAAGATCCTCGCTGACTAGTAGCACAGCAACTCCACGATTGCGAGCTTCCACAATTTGATTGTGAATATACTCAACCGCCGCAAAGTCCAGCCCGAAGACAGGATTTGCCACGATCAATAATTTGATTTGTTCGGCAGAAAGCTCTCTAGCTAGCACTGTCCTCTGGACATTTCCACCTGAGAGATTACCAACAGGAGTTTCAGGTGATGGCGTTTTAATTGAGAAGACTTTGATTAAATTCTTGGCGGTTTCGCGAATCGCTTTGAATAGTAATAAAATCCCACCTTTGGCTTGGGGAGAGCGATCAAAGGTACGTAAAGCCAGATTTTCAGCGACGCTCATGTGGGGAACACAGGCATTTCTTAGCGGTTCTTCGGGCAGTGAAAACACTTGATGGCTGAACATTTCCTGACGAGTCGCATTGTAGCGATCGCCATTGACAAAAACTTCGCCAGAAGTCGCAATTCTTTGACCTGAGAGAACTTCTACAAATTCCCTTTGACCATTACCTGATACGCCCGCAATACCAACAATTTCGCCGCTCTTAATTTGCAAATTAACACCAGCGACTGCCTCTATACCATTATCGCGATCGGCATGGATCTTTCGCACATCAAGAACTAGATTGTCAGTCGCAACTTCAGTTTTCGCAACTTGACGGGCTTCTTTGGCTTCACCTAACATCATTGCCGCCATGTCTGAGACCGATAGCTCTTTAGTAGAACCCGTCCCTGCAAATTTGCCTTTACGCAGTACCGTGACATTATCAGCAAACGCAGTAATCTCGCGGAATTTATGACTGATCATCAGTACACTCAAGCGTCCTGCGGTAACTTCTTCGCGCAAAAGCCCCAACACTTCATCTGCTTCCTGTGGAGTTAAAACCGATGTTGGTTCATCAAGAATGAGAATGCGACTCTTGAGATAAAGCTGCTTGAGAATCTCTAACTTCTGTTTTTGTCCAGCCGCCAATTGAGAAATTGGTGTATTCAGATCGATTTTAAATGGAGACGATGACATAAATGCATCTAGTTTTTCTAGTTCATTCTTCCAATTAATCACCGATGGCGTGTCAGGACGGACTAGTAGGAGATTTTCGGCAACGGTCATCGCAGGGACAACTGTGAAATGTTGATAAACCATGCCGATGCCATATTGATAAGCATCACGGGGACTATTAATGTCGCGGGATTGTTTGTTGATCAAAATATCGCCATGGGTTGCCGTATGGAAGCCCATAATGCACTTGACCAATGTACTTTTACCCGCGCCGTTCTCACCAAGCAGGGCGTGAAAAGTGCCAGGCGCAAGCTTGAGCGAGACATTATCAACTGCGACAAAATTGCCGAATTTCTTAGAGATATTGACTAGCTCTAATTCGGGTGGTAAATGCGATCGCAGTGTATCAGCCGAAACACTAGATGGAATAGTCAAGGATGGTATCGACTCTTTCATAGATTCTTCTTCAACCAGATTATCAGCTAAATCGCTTTCAAGATCGTCAGGGCTTGGTTTTTCCATAGCGACGTACACTTAACGTATTTTGATAATTTAACTAGAAATTTTGGGCGATCGCTGTAGTCAATGTTTCAGAATCGCTAACTGCTCCAAATACACCGCCTTGCATTTCAATCATTTTTAAAGCGGCAAGGTGATTGCCATAGTCAGTTGCGCCTGTGCAGTCTGACAGCATCAGACATTCATAGCCGCGATCATTGGCATCGCGCATGGTGGTATGCACGCAGACATCGGTGGTAATGCCCGACAAAATAATATTTTGGATACCATTGCGATTCAAAATCAGGTCAAGATCGGTGGCATAAAATGAACCTTTTCCCGGTTTGTCGATAATTGGTTCACCTTGCAGTGGATATAATTCTGGAATGATATCCCAGCCCTTTTCGCCACGCACTAAGATTTTGCCGCAAGGTCCTTCATCACCGATACCAGCACCGATTCTTTGCGATCGCCAACGTTTGTTTTGAGGCAAATCTGAGAGATCGGGGCGATGTCCTTCACGGGTATGAATAATCAGAAAGCCTTTTTCTCGAAATAGGGTTAAGACTTTTTTGATAGGTTCAATCGGGGCGCGAGTGAGCGCTAGGTCATAGCCCATTGTGTCCACATAGCCACCAACTCCGCAGAAGTCAGTCTGCATATCGATGATGATCAGGGCAGTATTGTCTGGTCTAAGATCGCCGTTGTAAGGATATGGGTAAGGCGTAGAGTCAATATACATAAGCAGATAGTTAAACCAAAAACACAAAAGATTACAGGTTGTCTTAATTGTTGGCGATCTCTTTAATTCAGACTGTTCCTCAGAAACTTATAGCGATCGCAAATCATTTCTAGAAAATGCGACAATCGAACAGATCCGTAAGGTTTTAGAGAGTTAAATTTATGACTCAAACAATTGCGATTGAAAAAGTAACCCTATACGAACTAGAGCGAAAGTTTGGCTTGCAAGTTGCGGTAGATCCCCGTTTTTTTTATGAATGGCAGGAGGATTTACCAAGTTTGACGATCGCAGAACGAGAGCGTTTACAGAGAGTGCAAGATATTTCTGCGAATTTAGAAAGGCGATCGGTGCTAGAAAATACGGTAAAAATGGCGATCATTTCGCCATTATTAGACCTAGCAGGTTTCTTTTTGCCACCCTTTTATGTGGATACGGAAGCATCTGTAGAAATCTTTGCCGAAGATATGGATACACTTCTACGGGGAAGAATTGATGTACTGGTGTTAGTGGAACAGATTTGGGTACTGGTGATTGAGGCAAAACGGGCAGGCTTTTCGCTAAAGGTGGGGATTCCACAAGTTTTGTCTTATATGCTTGCTTCTCCTCACAAAGATAAACCTTTATTTGGTTTAGTGTCTAATGGCAGTAGTTTTGCTTTTTTGAAGCTAATCAAGCAGGATGTGCCGAAATATGCCAAGTCCAAAGAATTTATCTTAGATCAAGATGATGGTTTGGGGTTGACGCTTCAGATTTTGAAGAAGCTAGGTGCGATCGCACAAATGAGCATTGCATCGGAATGAGGCGACATTAAAAATTTTAGACAAAGATAATCGTTGATAAAATGTTTGTAGCCTGAAAGAAAATGATGTTTGGAAATTAGCGATACCCTATCTCCAAGAATCCCTCACCATCCTGCAACACCTCAAATCCCCCGACGCAGGCACAGTGCAGCAGATGTTAGGACAAGTCCAACAGATGACACAACAATAAAATCGCGTAGTAGCCTAGCATTCCCGCGACAATATATAAAATTTGCAATCCCCTCACATTGGGAATGCTTTGCCCAACACCTTCAACATTCACCAACAAACCCCAAACCGCAGACACAATTTATCGATTAGGGAGCAGCAATAAATTAGAGTACCAAGTGATCTGGCTTCGACTCCGCTCAGCCATCGATGGCTGAGCGGAGTCGAAGCCAGACTCATAAATAGTACTTTATTTTCGTGCTCATCCCTTACAGCCAAAAGGGTTTAGCATTTGCGAATGGAGATGGTCGTGATGAGTTTAGAAATTGTCGCGCAAATGCTGAACCCCTACAGCGTTAATCATTTCAACTCACTGACGCACAATACGATTTTCGATTTTTGGCTGCAAAGGTGAGTTAGTACTGATATATTCTGCGATCGCATCCGACAGCAAATAACCAGTCTCTAGCAAATTCTTACCTTCAGCAAAAGTACGATAACCATCACCACCAGAAGCTAAAAAGTTATTCGTAGCAACTCGATAAATTCCTTGCGGGTTTAACAATTGGAAGCTGCCAGATACATCTTTTACTTCTATTTTTGTAACACGCTTACCTGCGGGAAGTTTCACATCCCAAACAAATCGGATTCCTGCCACCTGTGGAAATCTTCCTTCTTCTTTTTCTGCCATGCTCACCCCACTTTCTAGGGCTTCCTTTAACTGCTTACCAGTTAACTCAACTCGCGTAATCGTATTACCAAATGGAAGTGCTTCTAACACATGGCTCATCGTGATATCGCCTAATGGAAAACCATTGCGAATCCCACCAGCATTGACCAGAGCAACTTGGACGCGATCGCCCTTTGT
>CASBRC010000066.1 GCA_949128015.1 Synechococcales cyanobacterium PMM_0003 | reverse complement strand
GTCATATCACAAACGCCAATACAGCTAAAACCAAAACAAAACCCGAAGAGTAGATAGATGCGGCGCTCCGCGCCGCATCTATCTACTCTTCGGGTTTTATGTCCTAACACGCTTGGTCACAACTATAAAACCAAAAAAATAAGTGGCGGTGCAAAGCACCGCCACTTATTTTTTTGGTTGTTATTTCTTGCCGCCGCCTTGATTTTTGAGACGATAGGTAATGCGTCCTTTTGTGAGGTCGTAAGGTGTTAGCTCAACCTTAACGCGATCGCCTGGCAAAATCTTGATATAGTTCCGACGGATCTTGCCCGAAATGTGAGCAAGTACATTAAAGCCATTATCGAGTGAAACCCGAAACATAGCATTAGGAAGGGATTCAGTTACTGTCCCTTCCATTTCAATAGAATCTTCTTTTGACAAACAAACTCTCCGATATTCAGTATTTAAGTTCTATATATTTTGGTTAATTCAATAAAGCTACGCCTTATGAAATTATTCTCGAAACCTAAGCAAAGAACTTTTTGATTGTTTCAGTTACTTCTGGCATAGACGGTGTACCATCAATTTGAGTAACATGATCACCATAAAATTCTAGCAAAGGTCGAGTTTTGCCATTGTATTCGGCAAGCCGATTTTTGATGACTTCTTCAGTGTCATCAGCACGTCCTTGATCGATCGCTCTTGCTAATAAGCGATCAATCAGAAACTGATCGGGCACATCAAGGTTGATCACCGAATCATAGGGCTGATTGATTTCGGCTAGCAAAGTATCCAATGCTTCGGCTTGGGCAACAGTGCGGGGAAAGCCATCTAGAATCCAGCCAACTTGAGTATCAGGCTGCCTCAAACGGGCTTCAATCACCTCAATCACAACAGCATCGGGAACAAGTGTACCTGAATCACTGAAGGATTTTACCTTTAAACCTAACTCAGTGCCTTGCTTAATTTCTGCCCGAAAGATATCTCCTGGCGCAATTTTGGGAACTTGCCAAGAGTTAGCCAAAATTTCTCCTTGCGTACCCTTGCCAGCTCCAGGCGGTCCCATCAAAATTACTCTAGGCATTATTGTTTCACCATACCTTCATAACGTTGAGAGATCACATAGGTTTGGATCTGCTTCGAGGTTTCGATCGCAACACCAACCAAAATCAGTAACGAAGTCGCACCAATGCCGCTAAAGGTCGATACACCAGTAGCTTTTTCGAGAGCGCTAGGAATAACCGCAATGGCACACAAGAAAATTGAGCCAAGTAAAGTTAGTCGATTCAAAATACGGCTGATATAGTCTGATGTCGCCGTCCCAGGTCTTACCGTGGGAATACTGCTACCCATCTTCTTGAGGTTTTGGGATAACTCAACGGGATTCAGAACTAGAGTCGAGTAAAAGAAGCTAAATCCTAGAATTAGCAACAAATACACAGGAATATGTCCAGGACCACTAGGCGATACCCAAGTTGCGATCGCAACAAACACTTCATTGTTAATACTTTGACTGAGATAGGCAGGCAAAATCATCACCGACGAGGCGAAAATGATTGGCATAACGCCGCCTTGATTGAGACGCAAAGGTAAATAAGAAGCTTGTTCGCGGTATAGCTTACGACCAACTTGACGGCGTGCCGAAATAATCGGAATCCGTCGCGTTCCTTCCTGCACAAAGACAATTCCCACAATCATGACCAAGAAGATCACAAGTAGCAAGATCACACCACCAACTCGCGAGCTATCTTTTTGAGCAAGGGCGATCGTGTCTCCTAAAGAACTCGGTAAGTTTGCCACAATACTAATAAAAATTAGTAGTGAAGCGCCGTTGCCCACTCCTTTCTCAGTAATCAGTTCACCAGCCCACATCACAAACATCGAACCTGCGGCAAGTGCTACAGTCGTCTGGAAAATAAAGCTAGAGAAAATCACCCGACCGTCACCAATCGTGATCCAGTTAACACTTGCATCTGATAGCACGCCAGAGTTCTGTACCCAAACACCCAGTCCCCAGCTTTGAATCGTGCCCCAAATAAAAGCTACATAGCGAGTATATTGAGAAATTTTTCTTCTACCTGCTTCACCTTCGTTTTTTTGCAGGTTTTCTAAACTTGGGAGCGCTGAGGTCATCAGTTGCATGATGATCGAAGCATTGATGAATGGCAAAATGCCAAGGGCAAAAATCCCCAATAGTGACAAACCGCCACCAGAGAAAATATCTAAGAAATTAACTACCGCATTATTTTTGACAATTTCCGCAAACTGAATGCGATCGACTCCCGGCAATGGCAAGTAAATGCCTAGTCTAACTAATATCAAAACTCCAACAGTAACTAGCAAACGTCCTCTTAGCCCTGCGGCTTGAGCCATTTGCATAAAAGTTTCTTGTGCTGTCGGGTTCTTTCCTTTGCTGACAACCATAACTAAACTTACCTCAGAATATCTAGTAGAAAGTATCTAGTAAGTAGGTGGACTTAATAAATAACCCAAACCAAAAGCTGTGGCGCACGCTGCGCGTGCGCCACAGCTTTTAGGGTTTTGTATTTAATTATGTCCATCTACTTAGTTACAGCCTATTGAGGGTTTTAGTGACACAGATAATTTTTTAAAAGTGCCGCGAAGCGGCACTTTTAAAAAATTATCTGTGTTCTATGGCAGCGCAAGGCGCTATAACTGACTGAAAGAATTCTTGAAATTGTCTTTAAGGAAGAAGCAATAAATTAGAGTACCAAGTTCTATGGCTTCGACTTCGCTCAGCCATCAATGGCTGAGCGG
>CASBRC010000065.1 GCA_949128015.1 Synechococcales cyanobacterium PMM_0003 | reverse complement strand
TGTTAGCTGTATCAGGACATAAAAGCCAGAGGAAAGATGCGGCGCTCCGCGCCGCATCTTTCCTCTGGCTTTTTTAGTTAAAAAAAGCTGCTAAAAAATAATTTGTCTTTGTCTATATCTCGTTTTGTGTTAGCTTAAATAGACTCAATGTCTATAAGGGTATAACGGTTTAAAATGGCTAAGCGCCGCAATCAGAAAAAAGAAAAAGCTCTTCGCAACCAAGCGTATGCGCGTAAGTTTCGTAAGCGCACCCCTATGGGACGCTTTGGACGTAGAAGACCAATGGGCAGTTATAACGATCCTGAAGATTCTGAATCCAATGGAGCTGCTGATACAGGTGCAGCCGATACTGGCGCTGCTGATACTGGCTCTGGTGGCAATAAATTCTAATCTGAATTCTGGTGATTGCCTTCCAGTATTCTACAGATCATGACCAAAAGTTTTGCCCTTGCCTTACATACAACGACTACAAGATTAGAGATTGCGATCGCAGAAATTAACCCAAATTCCGATCGCAATTCTCAAACCTATATAATTCACAAACAGCAGTCATGGGAACTAGGCAGAGAGCTATCTGTACAGTTACATGACTGCTTAAACATGTTTGTGGGTGATCTTGCGTGGACTGATTTTGCTTTTTTAGCGATCGCTACTGGCTTAGGCAGCTTCACTGGCACAAGAATAGGCGTTGTGGTCGCAAGAACCCTAGGCGAGCAGCTAGATATCCCTGTATATGGAGTTGACTGCGATACGATTGTTAAAAAATCACAACAATCTGAGCCATCATTATCTCTTAGCGCAAGTCTGTTAGCGATCGCCCACGATCGATGGCAAGCAGGAATTTATCCTAGTTGGCAAGATGTTTTACCAATTTACGAACAATAAACAGAAGGGGCGCGATGCGCCCCTTCTGTTGTTTAGTAATTCAAAGTGGTAGAATTGTGGGGCTGAAAGTAGATAAAGGTTGAATTTTCTTAACTAATGATCGCTCGTTAGATTTAAGGGGGAAACATTTTATTACCTAGGCAAAATCCACCTAAGACGTTAGTTATTCCCAGCTTGACCTATGATTCAAGACGCGATCGCCATTCGTCATTATCAAAAGATTACAGACTCCTTAGTCGAAATGTCAGAACGTGGTTATCGTTCTACTGATGAAATGAGACTGTTTTTAGACGGTTATTTATCGGCTCTGCGATTTTCTAATGCCATCGAAGTTCATCATATCCACCGACTCGAAGAAGAAGTAATCAGATTTCTGTATGACTCTTCTAACTTTGCATCGCCCTATGAACTTGAATTAGAGATCGATCGAGGGGAAAGGTAAACACTATGTCGAATTCCTGCGGTAAGAGGAGTCTGAAAGCGATCTTGCTTGACAACTTGTAGATCCTCCTGATCACAAAATATATCTAACTGTTCACTCTCTTCGGGTAACCATTGACCACGATATAAAACTGCCGTGCCGCTTCTTTTGAGAAAAGGTAGCGCATAACTAGCGCAAATATCTGGCTTACCGACTGCGCGCACTAACGCCAAATCGTACTTTTTTTTATAAGCAGAAAGTTTATTAATATCTTCACCTCGACCCCATTGGGCGATCGCATTAGATAGCTGTAGATTTTCAATTGTTTCCTCGACAAAGGCAACCTTTTTTTGCTTGCTATCAACTAAGGTTACTTGCCATGATGGTTTTGCGATCGCGATCGGTAGCCCCGGAAACCCAGCTCCCGTACCAATATCAATCACCTTTATATCTTCGCGATCCCAAAAAGCCCACACACCGCACAGTGAATCCCATAAATGCTTTTCCCAAAAATCATCAGGAGCAGTAATTCTTGTCAGATTTTGCTTGCTATTACCTTCTAAGACTAGCTCGTAAAGTTTTTCAAATTGAGCAATTTGGTCATCGTTTGGAGACCAATTGAGGGTCGATTGCCAATGCTCGAAAAGGTGAGAAAAATGGGGCATAAAAAAACATGGAGTAGAGATCGCTCGAAGCGCATCATCTACTTTACTAGCGATCGCAGTGGCTATTCATAAAAATCCAAAATTAGAAGCATTGCTTGCTGCATTTCTGATTTTTGAGATATCCCCTATTTGATGTTTGGCGAATCTCGACATTAGGGGATAAAATCAAATAAAGATTAAGATTTATGTAGCAATGCTAATCAGCTAAAGAGAATAAGATTTTGGTAAAAATTAATGGATAAACAAACTAAACCCCGCACAGCTTTCACGAAGGATGATCGGGGCATCTTAAATAACTGGGCGATCGAACCCAAAATGTATGTTGATGAGCAAAGTAGCAGTCGCTTTGGATTTACGGAATATGCTGAATTGCTCAATGGACGCTTAGCAATGATTGGCTTTACTTTGCTGTTAATTACTGAAGTAGTAACTGGCAAAGGATTTTTGCAAATTATCGGTTTCTAATCCGTCTAGTTAGCGCTAAAAAGGGACTTGCTTTGCAAGTCCCTTTTTAGCGCTGTCGCCACTTATATCAGGACAAATCAAAACCCAAACATAGAGAGATGGCGCGGAGCTCCGCCTCTCTATGTTTGGGTTTTAGACTGGCGACAGCTATAGTTAGCGAAACGTGGCTAATTGTTCCATTTGCTTTTCGTTGGTAATGCTCATTACCTGACGCTTGGGATCGATCGCAATCCAACTCTTTTCCTTAAGCTTTTCCAATACTTTAGTAGTGTCTTCAGGGCTTACTTCTGATAGATCGGCAATATCTTGTACAGGAATATTGAAAATATCAATACCTACATCAGTCTTGCTGCCATAGGTATTTGCCAAACTGGTCAAAATAGTAGCAATCCTCATCGCAGGTACTTGTTGGCGCAACTGAATACGCTGATTAGTTTTGCGTAAACGGCGTACCATCAGTTGCAGCATTCGGTGATGCAATTGTGGATCTTTAAATAAAAACTGAATGAACTTCTGGGCGGGAATGCTCAGTACCCGTACTGGCGTAAAAGCGACCACATCCGTCGAGCGGGGCGACTCATCAAGAATTGCCATTTCTCCAAAGAAGTCACCATTGCCAAGTATGGCGAGAGTTGTTGCATCCTGATTTCGTAAAAACCTAACTTTTAACCAACCAGAAAGAATGAAATATACAGCATTGCCCCAAGCATCTTCCATTAGCACCGCGCGTCCCGCAGGATATTCACGTTCTACTGCTTCAGCGAGGAGCCATTCCAAAGTTTCGACGCTAGCAGCATCGAATAATGGAAATAGCTCTTTGAAGATATCCGTTTGCATGGAAATTTTTTAAAAGACTGATCTGGTGAGCAAGAGTTTTGGCGATCGCAAAAGCTAAAGGTATGTGTATGTACTAAGACTAAGCACCCATCACTTCGTAACCTGCATCCACATAAATGATTTGCCCAGTTACAGCACTTGACAGATCACTACCCAAGAAAGTTGCGACATTGCCAACATCATCGGGGGTAACTAAACGGCGCAAAGGTGCTGTTTCTTCGTAATGATGCAACATTTTGTGGAAGTCACCGATCGCTGCCGAAGCTAAAGTGCGGATTGGACCAGCCGAAATGGCATTGATCCGAATATTATCTGGTCCCATATCTGAAGCTAGATAACGCACATTCATTTCCAATGCTGCTTTAGCGATCCCCATCACATTATAGTTAGGGACAACTTTTGCACCGCCGATATAGGTAAGCGTGATCACACTGCCTCCATCTTTCAATAGAGGTCTGGCGGCACGGCATAAATGGATCAAAGAGTAGGCACTCACATCTAGGGCAAGTTGAAAGCCTGAGCGGGAAATGTCAGTGAAATTGCCAGATAGATCTTCTTTATTCGCAAATGCGAGGCAATGCACTAAGACATCGATTTTGTCCCATTTGTCGGCAACCGAGGCAAATAGTGAATCAACCTGTGCATCGTCTTGAACATTGCATGGCAACAAAAAGTCTGGTGTTAAGGGGTCGGTCAACTCAGCGACCTTGCCTTTATTGCGATCGCGATCGTCTGGCAAATAAGTGATCCCAAGCTTCGCACCAGCCTGATGTAGCTTCTGGGCAATGCCCCAAGCGATCGAACGATTGTTGGCAATCCCAGTCACAAGAGCAGTTTTCCCGCTCAAATCTAACAAACCCGTCATGTATACTTCCTAACGTGAACGCAGCGTAATTCGTAATTTTTAATTAGAAATAAGCTTACATCAAAATCCCATACCCGCGCTTGCCGCCAACGGTGCTAGCGCCCGTTGTAAAAAGCTAAGTGCTAGGAAGGCAAGCATAGGCGAAAAGTCCATCCCGCCGAGTGGCGGAATAATCGAACGAAATAAATTTAGGTAAGGATCAGTAATCTGACTAAGGGCTGCAAATGGCTGGTTGCTCCATTCGATATTTGGAAACCAAGTTAGTAACACTCGGATAAATAGCAAACCCAAATAGATCGAGACAAACGAGCTGACTGTACCAAAAATAACTGCCATAATAGATTTTTAGGTTGTAGAACAATTTGAATAAATAGCTATCATCATTGTACTGAATGCAGCAGAAATCAGGATTTTTATTATTACTTAAGTATGCCGACTCAAATAACTAAGACCTAAAAAGCTGTGGCGCACGCACAGCGTGCGCCACAGCTTTTTGGGTCTTGTATTTATGTCCATCTACTTATCATCAACAGTCATATTGCGTGATAATTCAATTGTTTGCTTGTTACCATTTTTCCCTTCAGCCGTAGCCAGTTCTTGACTCACTGAATCGATCGCAGCGTTAAGTTGCGCGATTTTCTTTTCGAGATTACGGCGAGCAAATTCATTAGAAGTCTGAGTCTTATCAAGAATGCGATCGCGATCTGATTGCCGATCAACCACATCTTCTTCTGGCTCAGTAATCTTAATCGCTACCAATGCACCAACTAAACCACCAACAGCAGCTCCGAAGAGAAAACCTCCCCAAAAATTACCTGAATTATCTGCCATAGCTTTGCCCTAACGATCTCAACAACATGGAATGGTGCTTAAAAATTATTTAAACAGTGAGAATTTTGGCACATCATATCATTCTGGCTTGCGTTACAGCATAGCGATTTTGACTAGTCAAAAAGCTAACAATTCTCATTGTGAAGCTAATTTTGAAGTGAATTTCTTTATTTTTTCAGTATCCTCTGGGTCTGCCTAAAATTAAATCCCATCGGACAAAATCGTGATCATAATGCTGTACTAAATATCTTGGCGATCGGTTTAAGTAGGGTAGGGCATACCCAAACTCAATACGCCTGTGGAGAAATCGACCTCGGCAAAGTAGATGCAAGTCTAGTTGGTAAGTTGTCTCAGTGAATCAGGAATCTCATGTCGCGTTACTCGCTGAGAGTGTCAAATATTTGATGGGGATTAGTGGGGAATGCAAAGCAAAGCCACTATTAATCTAGCTCAGTCCAAAATGTTTTACAGGTAAATTACATCAAATTAATTTCATAAAGCAAATTCACAAAGCAAAAATTTTAATTTAATTTAATCGTTTTGATGATTGACTTCACCCAGATGAGTGATTACATTTTATATTTTTTCTCTAACAATAAAGGTTATCTAATTGTGTGATCTTACAAATAAAGCATTTATGGCAATTAGCCCTGACACTAATCCTCAAAGTCTATTGATTATAGGTTTGGGACTTGCAAGTTAGTTTTTACAGCTTTCTTAAACAAAATTAAAGATATGCAAAGGCGATCGCAAGGAATAATTAAACAAAGTGCATATTGTGCTGCTTTCGCTTCATTAAAAGTTAACGGTTGATTTTGCAGAAATACAATATTGGGAACCTCTAATTTCTCAGTTTCGTCTTTCATAACCTAGCAGTCGGTAAAATAATTCATCTTTATTCTTTGGATGAAACTATGACATCTGCATAATTTTGTTTTTGAACATTTTGTAAATCTAAATTAGTGGTCACACCCGTAATTTAAGTAGTATTTGATATTTAGATCAAATCTGTATCTAGACATACAATTCTGATATTGAGCAACTCTGACATTAAGACTTGCTGATTACATTGATAAAAGTCAGGTGATAAGGATATTTAAGGTCATGAAAAACAAAAACAATGAGTGTAAATACCTAGCTAAATACAGGCGAATCTTAAGTAGAGTTAGTGATAGCCGTCCTTTGACTTTTTTGGTTAATTTGTAATAATATGTAACTTCAGACGCAAGAGAAAAAAAGGTTAATCATGTATTATACAAATCAACCTTGAAGCAATTCGCATATTAGCCTACCAACTTTATAAAACTTAAAGATCGTGATTTAAGCAATCAGTTTAATAAATTTGGATTTTAAAGTTACGAGTTCTTCTTTATCTCAGGCTTCTGAGTTCGGAGAAGCCCTTTTAAAAAACGCTTAGTTTAAAATGCTTAGTTTAAAAAAATAGGAGCGATATGTCTGAAGAACCATTGACCCAACCCACACCCAAGACAGTGGATAGGCAAGCTAACAAGCAGGTCGGTCTGTCTGCTGACATGGTTCGCACTTATTTGCATGAAATTGGAAAAATCCCTTTACTTAGTAATGAAGAGGAGATTATCTATGGAAAGCAAGTGCAGCAGATGATGATGCTGTTTGAAGTACAAGAAAAGCTTGCCCAAAATTGCGATCGCTTACCAACTGATCAAGAGTGGGCGGAATCTATTAGCCTAGCCCCAGAAATTTTGCATAGCCACATTCGGATTGGCACAAGAGCTAAGCGCAAAATGATCGAGGCAAACCTTCGTTTGGTCGTCTCCGTCGCTAAGAAGTACCAAAAACGGAATTTAGAACTTCTAGACTTAGTGCAAGAAGGAACTCTGGGATTAGAGCGTGCAGTGGATAAGTTCGACCCAACTAAAGGGTTTAAGTTTTCCACTTATGCTTACTGGTGGATTCGCCAAGCGATTACAAGAGCGATCGCCCAACAAGCGCGGACTATTCGCTTACCAGTTCACATTACCGAAAAGCTCAACAAAATCAAAAAAGCTCAACGTCAACTTTCTCAAGATCTTGGTCGAGTTGCCACGGTCGCTGAAATAGCATTTGAGCTAAATATCAAAACCGATCAGGTTCGTGAATGTTTATCCCTATCGCGTCAACCGATTTCCCTTGATTTGCGTATTGGCGATAACCAAGATACGGAGCTTGCCGAACTCTTAGAAGATACTGGTCGTTCTCCTGACAATTATGTAGAGCGGGAATCTCTGCGTACAGATTTGCAAAGCTTACTTAAGGAGTTACCCGAAAAGCAACGTCAAGTCATGATTTTGCGCTACGGGCTTGAGGATGGACAGGAAATGTCTTTGGCGAGCATTAGCAAGCGCATGGATCTCAGCCGTGAGCAAGTAAGGCAGCTAGAGCGCCAAGCGATGGACTACCTTCGCAAGCGCAAAGCCCGTATGCAAGAGTATTTAGCTAGCTAAAACTAGCTAAAACTAGTTAAAACGAATAAAGAGGAGGTGCTTCGCGCCTCCTCTTTGTTTATGTATAGAGAAATTGCTTGGTTAGGAATCTCTAAAAATTTGCAATAATCTAGAGTTAGTTCTTCAATATTTATTTACCAAACCTACAAATCACTATGCCGCTCAAATCTACAACTCGCCATATTCAGATTTATGCTGCCATCGTTGAGGAGCAGAATGATGAACTTATCGATAGCGAGAATATGTTGACTCTAGATGTCGATCCTGATAATGAACTGAATTGGACAGATGGTGCATTGCAAAAGGTGTACCGCAAGTTCGAGCAACTTGTTGAGGACTATAAAGGTGCAGATTTGACCGATTACAATTTGCGTCGGATTGGTTCAGATTTAGAACATTTTGTGCGATCGCTATTACAGCAAGGCGAAGTGACCTATAACCTCAATCATCGATCGCTTAACTACAGCATGGGTTTACCCCAGATTGTCAACACTGAAGCTCAGTAGAGAATAGATGACGCTTCGCGTCATCTATTCTTATTATAAAATTTAGCAATATTTCCAAAATTATGTCTGAAACTGCACCAACATCTGATGAGCCAAAGGTAAAACCTGCCGCTAAGCCCAAAGCTGAAAAGCCACCTGCGATCGAAGAACTACCTTTTGAAGAATTTATTAATACTCATTACTTACCAGCTTTAACCAAAGCTTTTGTAAAGCAAGGTGTAGATGATTTGAAATTGGAGTTTGCCAATTCTCAGGTACGGGGCATCTGGGCGAAAGGTTTACGCCAGTTTACAGTTTATTTTTCTAAGGCTGATCTTAATGCTCAGAAGGCTTTTTCCTGTGCTGATGCAGGGCGATCACCTAGTACAATCGAGCCTTTTTTGATCGATGAGCGTAAAGCGCCTCTAGCTCTACTCGTATTTGGCGTAATTCAACGCTTAAATGCTCAAAAGTGGCTGGCTTCTAACTAGATAAAAAAGGGCGCTTCGCGCCCTTTTTTATTATTTCGGCACAATAACTTGTGCCCCATTTTTAATCTCAATTTTCATGCCCAGTTTATCTAGCTCCTGAGCAATAATCTGGACAGTTTTTTTGTCTACAGCATTTTGTAACACCACTGACCAAGCACCAACCTGCGCTTTGGTTAGATCTCGATCTTCCTCTAGCCATTTTGCTGATTGACGAGAGGCTTCGGCGACAAGTTTGGGGTCTTCGACAAGTTTCTTACCTGATAAACTCGCTATGTCTCCCCACTCTGCGGCTTTCAGGTATGACTCTCTGGCTCCTTTGCCATCACCTGAAAACAATAATTGATCGGTTGCCTTGTATCGCCATATTGTGTAAGCACTAGGCTGTCGATCGGGATCTAGCGATCGCAATCCCTTTGTGTAGATATCGATTGCTTTGCTAGGAGCTCCTGCAAACATCGAGATACTAGCTGACATATATATGTAGCTACTCACAAATCGAGGGTCGCGATCAATAATATTGGCAAAATAAAGTGGACTTAGACCATACCCCGTTTGAAAGTTATTTCTAGCAATGTCATCGCCGAAATATTGCAAAAATTGCAAAAAAGCAAAGTTGGCAATCATGTTATTAAAGCCAAGTCCGCGTGACGGTAATTGTCTAATCAATTTGAGTCGTGCTTCTTCGTCTCTGACTGCCTTATTAGTCTCATCTAGGGTTTGTCCACTCAATCGCTGATTGAGTTTTGGGAACTGCAAACTGAGTGCGATCGCCGCAAAAATGGCGATCGCGCCCAAATTAATCGCAAGGTTACGAAACCGCATCTGACTTAATTGCCTTCAGAAATAAATGTATCTTTGCTAAGACTATCAATCAGTTTATTGCTTAGTGCGCCGTCAGCAGGAGTAATCGTATAGAAGTTTTGCGCTCTAATAATCGCATTACGAGTTTCGCCACTCAATACGCCATCCACCTTGCCAGTATAGAAGCCTCTTTGAGCAAGTAATCGTTGCAATTCTGAGACTTGAGTAGTTACCGTCACTGCTGGTGCAGTTGCAGGTGCAGGTGCAGTTGTGGGCTGGACTGCTGGTGTTGTCGGTTTGGGTATTACTTGGATTTGAGGCTGAGGAGTAGCTGATACTTGGGGTTGAATCGTTGGCTGTGGGGTTACCTGTGGTTTAGGTTCTACTCGAATAGTTGGCGTGACATTAGTTACAGAAATAGGTTGCCTTGGCGCACCTGCTTCTAATGCGGCGATCGTTCTTGCGCCAGCGACACCATCGGTGGTTAAACCATAGGCTTTTTGAGCAGAAATAATTGCTTCTCTAGTACGTGTACCTAAAAAGCCAGTAATTGGTCCCTTATAAAAGCCGCGATCGGTCAGCAAGTTTTGTAAATTGGCAACTCCACCGTCATTAGCCGTAGTCACAGTATTTGCAGCTTGATTACTCACTGTTGGCTTTGGAGAAACTGATGGTCTTACATCAGCTTGCAGGGCGGCTATAGTTCGAGCGCCTGCAATACCATCAGTTGCTAAGCCGTATGCTTTCTGAGCAGTTGCGATCGCAGCATTAGTCTGCGCTCCTCTAATCCCATCGATTGCACCATTGTAAAAACCACGTCTCGCTAATAGCTGTTGCAAGGCTAGAACATCTTTGTCACTGGACTTCGCTGTCGTGGTTGAGGATGTCGTCGGTTCGGGGTTCTTGTTGGCAATACTGACGGTGCTACTTCCTGAGTCCAAAGCAGCTAGAGTCCGTGAGCCAGCAATGCCATCGGTGACTAACCCATAATTTTTCTGAGCTGCGATGATCGCCGTACGAGTTTGTGGCCCCATAATGCCATCAACTGCACCATTGTAAAAACCACGTTTGCTGAGTAACTCTTGCAGGTTGGAGACTTCAGCACTTTTGATAGTTGATGTAGTGCTAGTAGATGTAGCTGTCGCTTTACGACCATCTGACTCTAGAGCTGCTAATGTTTTCGCTCCCGCAATACCGTCGGCAGTGAGGTTGTAAGCTTTTTGAGCCGCAAGGATCGCTGTGCGAGTTTTTGGTCCCATGATGCCATCGACAGCGCCATTGTAAAAACCACGATCGGCAAGTAGTTTCTGAAGATTCATGACATCCGAAGAACCAGTGATGTTAGTTCTACTTACAGCAACTGTGGTGGCAGTAACTGTGGTGTCAGCAACTGTGGTGTCAGCAAAAGCAACTGTTGTTGCGATCGCATCTACGGCTTTTCCATCTTCGAGGGCGGCGATCGTGCGGCTGCCCACAACTCCATCAGGTGTTAGACCAAAGGCTTTTTGAGCGCGTAGAATGGCATTTTTGGTTGAGGCTCCAGAAACACCATCGATCACACCTGGATCGAAGCCATTTTTGGCTAGTAGCGATTGCACGTATTTCACATCCGATGATGAAGCTTCGGCAGCTAGAGCGGTTAGGGTAGAGCCTAATCCAATCAGTAGAGTCGTACCAGTCAGGAGTACACTCAAGCTGAGTTTGGCGGATTTAGTCGTTAATTTGTTAAACCATGCTTGAAAAGTTTCAGGAATTTCACTAGCGATCGCATCGTCAGCATAGATAAATTCTTCTTGGATATAAGCTAAGAGTTCCATAATTTAGACCTTACTGAGATTGGTAATTGAGATTGGTAATTAAGATTTGAAATTGAGAAAAATACTGAGATATTGACAGGGTGTTAGCAATTTTTAGTTAGGATGAGTTGGAATTTGTGACAGGTGGGATTGGTGCATTTTGACTAGAAGTTGGTGTTTGAATGCCATTACCTAACGGAGCGTTGTTAGGGACAATTAGGATCGGCTGAGAATTTTGGTTGTTTAGAATAATGGGAATATTTTGAGGGATATTTTGGGTAATGTTCGGTCCATTGTTTTGAGACCTGAGAGAGGTAAGTAAGTCCGCTCCTAAATCCCCTGTTGCTGGCTGTCCGTAAGCAAGTTGTGCTTTCAAGATGCTTGCCTTCGTGAGAATGTTATATACACCATTGAGATCTCCTTCATAAAAACCTCGCTCTTTGAGTAATATTTGGACAGTCAGAACATCCTGCATTGTTGGCGATCGCAAAAAAGCAGGTTGAGAAAGCGGAATATTATTGCCACCTGCCAGTAATGAGCGCATTGTTAACGGACCTACAAAACCATCTAGAGCTAATCCATAGGCGCGTTGAGCTTTGAATATTGCGTCAGTTGTTGATTTGCCAAGTTGTCCATCAATTTCGCCTTGATAAAATCCCCTTTGTTTTAGCAATATTTGTAAATTTCCGATCTCGTTTAATGGCTGCGGTAAGTTAATGACCTGAGAATTATCCGATCGCACAATTACAATTGTCTGGTTTGGGCGATCAGTACTTGCAATTGGCTGTGTAGTTTGGTTTGGTTGTTGAGGAGGTATAGGTTGACTTGCTGAGAAATTCCGCAGCAATGCTAAGGTTCTCGCCCCCGGAATACCATCAGCAACCAGATTGGGTTGAGTTTTCTGAAAGTCAATTACTGCTTGCTTGGTATATCGACCATAGACTCCATCGATTTCGCCCACAGCAAAACCCCGTCTAGATAGTAAAGTCTGTACTTCCAACATATAGCTGGTCTCGCAAACATATAAATTGTCACACCAAGGCGCAACATTCACTGATGGCTCTAGTACATGCGCCGCCACAGGAGCTAAATTCCAGCCCCACCCGCTAAGACTCGTAAATGCGATCGCAGATAGTAAATAGGCTTGCCGTTTAATCGCGGTGAAATCCCAATCAAGCTCCCAATCAAGCTCGTTCTCCCGATCTTTGTCGGCGCAAAGCTCATCACAAGTAGGCAGATTAAGCTCTGTCGCTTCTTGATTGGCTTGTTCATACGCCCATGCATCATATATATATGCTGCAAGTTCCATAACGGCTACCAAATGATTGCGGTCTTACTTATTTTATACGATTTTTTCTGGCTTCTTACGTCAAAAAATGTATACATTAATTTTTTACAGCGCTTTGCGCTGAAATAAGAAACATAAATTTTTGAAAAGTGTTGCAAAGCAACACTTTTCAAAAATTTATGATGTTTTTCTAAATTTCAAATTGCTGTAAATAACCTGAGTTCGGGATAAGCCATGAGATCAATCTCATGGCTCAAAGCTAAAACCCGTTGAAACGGGTTAAAGACAATTTTAAGAATTCTTTCAGTCAGTTTTAACTGACTTTAGCTTTGAGCCAAGAACTTGAGTTCTTGGTTAGCTGTGCTTTTGGGGCAAAACCTTATCCCGAACTCACGTTAGCCCAAAAGCAAAAAAAGGCTGTAGCGCACGCTACAGCCTTTTTTATGATTACAAAGCTTCGCCGCGTCGATAGAGTTCGCGGGCGTAGTCTGTCCATGTGCCTTGTCCCCAATAACGGAAGCAACTGGTTTGGAGTAGGAGAT
>CASBRC010000064.1 GCA_949128015.1 Synechococcales cyanobacterium PMM_0003 | reverse complement strand
TGCCTAAACTCTGACACGCCCACTCCTCATCCTTGCGGCAAATGTGAGCTATGCCATAGCATTGCCAATGGTAATGCGCTGGACATTACCGAAATTGACGCGGCAAGTAATACAGGTGTTGATAATATTCGGGAATTAATCGAACGCGCTCAGTTTGCGCCAGTTAAGGCTCGATTTAAGGTTTATATTATTGACGAATGTCATATGCTCAGCACCGCAGCATTTAATGCGTTGCTGAAGACTCTTGAAGAACCACCCGATCGCGTTACTTTTATTCTTGCGACAACCGATCCACAGAGGGTATTACCAACGATTATTTCGCGATGTCAGCGCTTTGACTTTCGGCGGATTCCCCTTGATGCGATGGTAAAGCATTTAACAAAGATTGCGGCAATTGAGAATATTAATATCAATATTGAAGCGATTACTTTAGTTTCTCAAATCGCACAGGGTGGACTACGCGACGCAGAGTCTTTACTAGATCAATTAAGTTTATTGGATGGAGAGATTACGATTGAAGCGGTTTGGGAATTGGTTGGTTCAGTTCCAGAACAAGATTTATTGTCATTGATTGAAGCGATCGCAGCCGATCATTCTACGCAACTTATAGACTATGTGCGGCGAATTATGGATCGGGGGCGTGAGCCTTTGATTGTGCTGCAAAATTTGGCGAATGTGTATCGTGATCTGTTGATTGCGAAAACTGCTAGCGATCGCAGTGACCTTGTAGCGATGACTAGCTCTGGCTGGGATCGATTGAGCCAACTTGCTCAGAGCTTAGCAATTCCGAATATTTTGCTAGGTCAACAACATTTGCGATCGGCAGAGTTACAAATTCGTAATTCTAATCAACCTCGTTTGTGGTTAGAAGTTACGCTGATGGGTTTGTTACCATCCGCACAGAATGCGATCGCACAATCACAATCGCCTCATCCATCTCAACCACAGCCATATATTCCACCACGCAATATATCTGCAACTCCGCAATTTACGCCACAAGTTCCATCAACTCCTGTATCGCAAGTTCCATCGACAACTGCATCGCAATCAATCTCTCAACCGCCAATCGCGAAGGCATCAGACACATCTCTCAATTCTATACCTTCTCTTCCGATTATCGAAACTCCAATTTCATCTGGTAGTGATGATTTTGAGAATATTGCTTCAGTTGGCTATGATCTTGATCAGTTATGGCAGAACATCCTTTCGGTGTTACCGTCACCGACAAAGGCAGTTTTTAATCAAATACAAGCGCATATTTTGACGATTGATACTCATAACGTCAAACTTGGCTTAAGTGGAAAGCGCGATGAGACAACTAAAAATATTGTGGTTCAGAAGCGTCCAGAACTAGAAGAGGTCTTTCGGAAGGTTTTACAACGTCCAATTAAGGTGATGTTTACTTTTGTTACGGCTACCACCCCTCAATCTGGGCAAGTGCAAGTCACTGCGCCTCTTCCTGTTAGTCCTGCGATCGCACCGCCACCTGTCACTTATCCAAATCCGATCAGCCAACCAATTTCAACGCCTCAATCCGCACCTCCAGTAAATGTTCCGACAGCAAATGTCCCGACAGCAAATGCTAATCCTCATCCAGTAAAACCAGAGCCTCAGCCTACTCAGCCTAAAGGTTATGTGGGTATGTCAGAAGATGACAGAGTGATCAAAAATTTAGCTGACCTTTTTAATGGACAGATCGTTGATCTTGATGAAGAACCTGACGAGCAATAGCAGCAATTCTCGTCAAAAAACCAATTTTGAGGTTTGCAGCGCCTAGGGTGCTGCAAACCTCAAAATTAGTTTTTTGAAAGTGCCGATTTTTATAATGAGATTTGTTTTATAGCTGCTGCTACTTGCTATTAAGACAAACCAAAACCCAAAAAGTGGAGGCGGAGCTCCGCTCCGCCTCCACTTTTTGGGTTTTATGTTCTAACAAGACTGGCGACAGCTATACGGTTTTCAGATGAGCATATGCTCATCTGAAAACCGCTATAGCTATATAATGTCCTACGTTGACAGAGGCTAGCTGACAACTCCTAGATCCCGCATATTTTAGATTCCCCACATGACCATTTTTGAAGTTTCCGTTCCCGCAACTACAGCCAATATTGGACCTGGTTTTGATTGCCTAGGAGCTGCTTTATCACTGCATAACATTTTTGAGTTTTCACTTGCTGCCGATCGCCTTACCATCACAGCATCGGGTGAAGGCGCAGACAAAGTAGAACGGGACGAAACAAACTTGGTTTATCGAGCCATAGCAAAGTTTTACCAGCATATTGACCGCCCCATTCCTGCGATCGCATTTCATACTAATACTGCAATTCCTCTGTCGCGAGGCTTAGGTAGTTCAGCAACAGCAATCGTAGGTGGGCTTTTTGGCGCGAACTTATTGGCAGGTTCACCCCTTGATCGTATGGAAATATTAGACCTTGCGATCGCAATGGAAGGGCATCCCGATAACGTAGCTCCTGCGATGCTGGGCGGATGTCAACTAATGGCATCAAATCAATCTGGGGGATGGGAATTTTGCGATTTACAATGCCATGAAAGTATTGGGCTTGCTGTAACAATTCCTGATTTTGAGCTATCGACTGCAAAGGCGAGACAAGTTTTACCGAAACAATTCTCCATGCAGGATGCAGTTTTTAATGCTTCTCATCTAGCTTTGCTAACGCACGGAATTCAGACAGGCAAGGCTAGTTGGCTGAAGGCTGGACTGCAAGATCGATTGCATCAGCCCTATCGTCAAAGTTTAATTATGGGCATGGCGGATGTACAGTCGGCAGCGATCGCGGCGGGAGCATTTGGCATGGTGATCAGTGGTGCAGGACCAACACTACTTTCTTTAGCACCTATGGCTACAATAGAGTCAGTCGCCCAAGCAATGCAACAAGCATGGCTAGCCATTGGCGTTAATGCTGTTACTAAATGTCTTGCGATCGCAAAAGATGGTACAACATTTAAAACTCGTTAGATATCAAGTGCAAAGCACCACCTCAAAAAACCAATTTTGGGGCTTTCAGCGCTTTAGGCGCTGAAAGCCCCAAAATTGGTTTTATACAGATCCTGTAGGAAAATTATGTCTAAATTTCAATTTTTACTAATCTCGGCCCTGATTTCCGCAGTTGTGATGCTATTTGTTGGTAGCCGTGATGGAAATCCCTTTGACTCCGTATTTCCGATCGCAGTGGTAATTGGGTTAGCGATCGTAGCTCAGAAATATCTATCCGAAAAAGTGTGGAACCGCTTTGCACGTTGGGTCAATCAGACGACAGGACGCAAAATCTTTTATGTGCGATCGCCTCGCCAAAAAGTTGTACCAGAGCGCAAACTATTGCCACCTTCCAAGCTAAATCGCCTATAAGTTAAAAGCGCCTTGCTTTTGCATTTAAATAATTAGAGAAATTCTTAATCATGACCAGTTACGCGACCTTTCATCAACCTTTGCGAGTGGGCATTGTTGGTTCGGGCTTTGTTGCTAAGTTACGTGCAGAGATATTTAGCCAAGATCCAAGAATTCAACTAGCTGCGATCGCAGGTACTCTCGAAAAAGCACAGGCGATCGCCACCGAATTTGCGATTCCTAATGTGCATCAATATTGGTCAGAACTGGTTGTGCGTCCTGATATTGACTTAGTGGTGATTTGTAATATTAATCGCGATCACGGGGCTGTGGTCAGACAAGCACTGCGATCGGGCAAACATGTGATCGTCGAATATCCTCTGTCTTTTAATTTGGCTGAAGCTGAGGAACTAGTTAATTTTGCCAAGCAGCAAAACTTATTACTGCATGTCGAACATATCGAATTATTGGGTGGTGTCCATCAATTGGTGATGGAACATCTATCTAAAGTTGGCGCTCCTTTTTATGCGAGATATTCCACCAAAAGCCCACAGAGTCCTGTCCCAGACAAATGGACATATCAGCCAGACTTATTTGGATTTCCTCTCACTGCCGCCGTTTCGCGCTTAAATCGGATTATCGTTCTCTTTGGGAAAGTAAAGGCTGTGTCCTGTCAGTTGCGCTATGGTGGCAACAATTTGCCGCGTCATTTCACTTCCTGTATGTGCAATGCCCAACTTCAGTTTGAGAATGGTGTTCTTGCGGATGTGAGTTATAGCAAAGGCGAAAACTTTTGGAAGCCAGAGAGAATTATGGAGTTACAGGGTAGTCAAGGAGCGCTGATTTTTTCTGGCGACAAGGGAAAATTAATTACAGGGAATGGCGAACTGGAACTTGATGCAGGAACGACGCGAGGTTTGTTTAAGAAAGATACTGAAAATGTACTTTCGCACCTGTTTACGGGTACACCGCTTTATACCAATCATGAAAGTATTTTGCATTCCTTAGCAGTTGCCAATGCCGCGGAAAAGTCGGCTAACACTAATCAAGTAGTAACTCTCTAGACTTTATGAAAAAATGAGAGGCGGCGCTTTGCGCCGCCTCTCATTTTTTGGGTTAGATTTTTATTTTTAAGAATCTCAACGTTTTTTCGCGATCGCACATTAATTAAGCTTTACTGAAGACATAGCAACTTTTTAGATATAAATACCTAGATATGTTTCAACAAATTTTATTAGCTGTTGATGGCTCAGGGCGATCTCGCGAAATGATGAATATGCTGCTAGCCCTGCCTAGTATGCAAAATTTACAAATTAACGTACTACACGTCATCCCTAACTCAATTAACTCAGAAGCAATCACGGAATATCGCCTTGCTGGTGAAAAGATTGTCGAAAGAGAAGTTAAAAATCTACGTTTGGCTTCAGGCAACACCACCGTATCAATGCTCAAAGAAGGCGAACCCAAAGATGTCGTCTGCAAAGTTGCTGAAGAGCTAAAACCTGACTTGATGATCATGGGATCTCGTGGTATGGGTCGCTTGCAAGCAATTTTGGCAAACTCGGTCAGCCAATACGTTTTCCAATTGTCAGATGCACCAATGTTGCTGATCAAAGATGACGTATACATCAAAACCATTCGTAACATCATGGTTACCGTTGATGGTACTGCCTCAGCAAATAACTGTCTCGATCTTGCCATTAAACTCGTAAGTGGTGCTAAAGATGTGGAGATTTTCTTAGCAAGGGTGATCAAGCGCAAGGAAGATGTAAATGTCAACACCGATCCAGTCTTAGTCGAAGCTAGCGC
>CASBRC010000063.1 GCA_949128015.1 Synechococcales cyanobacterium PMM_0003 | reverse complement strand
CGCCGCCAACCTCTTTTAGGTTTTGATTTTTCCTGATACAAGTGGCGACAGCCCTATTATGTCTACCTACTTAATTTAGTCAGATAGAGCAGAACGGTTATGAAAAGAAAACAGTTTCTTCAATTTGGGGCTGGGGCGATCGCAATATTTACGTTGGATCGTCTTGGCAAAGATGCTGTTCAAGCTCAAGATTTTACAGATTTTGCCAAAGAATCTAGGCGCGAAAAATTATGTTCTCGCATCCTTGCTGGAAGAATTGATCGGATCATGGGTGATGGCACGACCTCTGAAGTTCAGCTTTTGCGACTCCTAATGCTCAATAAAGCACCTTTAAATCTCTATGGTGACCTCCCAAACATCTATCGTGAAGAAGCGGCGATCGAGGGTATTAACTATGACATTGCATTTTGTCAGATGTGTCTAGAAACAGGGTTTCTCCAATTTGGTGGCGATGTTAAACCTGAACAAAATAATTTTGGTGGCATTGGTGCGATCGGTAATGGGGTAAGGGGAGATAGCTTTAGCGATCGGCGTATTGGAGTCAGGGCGCAAATCCAACATCTCAAAGCTTATGCCACCACAAAACCATTAGTCCAATCGCTAGTTGACCCACGTTTTAGTCTAGTCAAGCGGGGAACTGCACCTTTATTGGGACAGCTCACAGGTAGATGGGCTGAAGACACAAACTACGATCAAAAAATTATGGCAATTTTACGCCGTCTCTACGAGTTATCTGGTTTCTTTTAATTTACAGCAAATTCCGATCAAACCAAACCCAGACTTTTTGTAAAAGCCCCGCGAAGCGGGGCTTTTACAAAAAGTCTAGTGGTGGGTTTGTTCTCAATCTGCTGTAAGTATTATTAAAAAAGGTGTAGCGCACGCGCAGCGTGCGCTACACCTTTTTGGTAAAGGCAAAAGCAAGGCACAGATATCTCAATATGTAGCGGCGGATAACTGCGCCTTACGACCTGTCCCATTTTCATGGGGGAGCATGAATAATGAGACATTTTTGAAGATATGCAAAGTCTATAGCGATCGCTATAGTTAAGAGACAAGTATTGTGGAATCAAATACGCCTATTCCCTTGCACATGTAAATTCTTTACCTATTCCCACGAATAAAGAGTAGCACATTTTCATGATGAACATCGATATAAAGTAACCATGCGCTCTAAATTTTTATTAGGCTCGCGTAGCAAAAATGGGAGATGACCGACGATTGGCGACTTGAAATTGGGCTGACGACCTTCAATATATTCCCAACGCGAAGTCTGACGATCGTAGGCAGTATCGATCGCAAGTTCACCAGATGGAGTGAACCATCCAATATTTTCGTATACTTTACGAATATCTTTACCAGAATCTTCGTAAATCTTTTTCTGGGCAGTTAATCCTTGCTTACCATTACTTGCTTGCGTCCATAATTGATCGATTAAAACTAAATCAGCACAAGTAATCCGATTAAATTCATCGGGATGAAATGTGCCATCGTTGACAGATTGGCTCCCAGCCGCTTGAAGAAGTAAGAGATAAGTTTCATTATCCGCAGCTTTCCAATTTTTGGCTTTGAGATAAGTGCTGAGTTGCTCATAACTAGCTTTGCGATCGGGAACAAGTGTTGCTGAAGTCTGAGGTGAAGGAGAAACAGTAGGGATTGCGGCTGAAGGGTTAGGACTGTCACTAGGCAGAATGTCACTTTTAAAAGGATTCCATCCTGTACTAAATCCAATACTAAATAGATAAATCCCGCTAGTTAATGCTAAAAATGCGATCGCAAATGGCAATAACAGACTATTTGACTTAACCGCATCCCGATCATCAGTAATTCTAGGAGAAT
This sequence comes from Synechococcales cyanobacterium PMM_0003, assembly GCA_949128015.1. GTDB lineage: Bacteria > Cyanobacteriota > Cyanobacteriia > Pseudanabaenales > Pseudanabaenaceae > Pseudanabaena. Next base: position 796 of record CASBRC010000063.1, on the reverse strand, counting down.
CTGTACTTAATTTTGGCAGTTTTGCCAGATCTCTTAGCACTTCATCAACCGTCTGATAGCGATCACGAGGATTGCAGCGTGACATCCGATCTAAAACTGCGGCAAATTCCCGACTGACCTTGGCGTAGTTGCGCCAATTAATCTCATAATCACGATCTCTAGGAAATTGGCTAGGATGTTTACCTGTCAGCGCTTGCAGGGCAACCATCCCTAAAGAATAGATGTCGCTATTTGATACAGATTGACCGCGCTCTTGTTCATAGGACATATATCCGGGCGTGCCAATTGGTAGCGTCACCTTTGCCTTGTTATGGGCGCTAGCAACTTCCATCTGCACTTGCTTGACCGTACCAAAATCAATCAATACCAACTTGCCATCACTATGGCGGCGGATTAAGTTACTAGGCTTGATGTCTCGATGAATGACATTATATTTATGGACAAATTGCAGAATTTCTAAAACTTCTTTAACGATCTGGGCAACTCGTGCTTCTGCCATCTGACTACCAGGTGACATTTCTGTACTTAGCGGATGTCCTGCAATAAATTCTTGAACGAGATAGAACTCTTTGTTCTCTTGGAAATATGCATAAAGTTGGGGAATCAGATCGTGTTTCCCCAATTCTTGTAAGGTTTCGGCTTCAGCTTTAAATAGTTCTAGAGCCTTTTTGGTAAAAACAGGATCATCAATGGTGGGGTTGAGATGCTTGACCACACATTGGGGATTTTTGGGCAAGCGAGTATCTTCAGCAAGGTAAGTTTGCGAAAAACCTCCTTCTGCTAATTCTCTGACAAT
>CASBRC010000062.1 GCA_949128015.1 Synechococcales cyanobacterium PMM_0003 | reverse complement strand
GAAATCACGAAGCTCCACGAAGAATTTTGGCGCGGCTCGATCGAGGATGCGATCGGCTATTTTACGGCTCATGCGCCTAAAGGTGAATTTACCCTAGTTTTGCAAGGCGCAGCGCCTAGCGAAAAACCTGCATGGACGGAAGAGGTGATTTTAAGAGAATTACAAAATTTGATGGATTCAGGTATTTCGCGATCGGAAGCTAGTCGTCAATTAGCCGAACTAGCCGATTTACCACGTCGCCAAATCTATCAGCTAGCACTGGCTCTATAAACAAGGGGCTTAAGCCCCTTGTCTTCCTAGAAAGCCCAAAAAGCTGTGGCGCACGCGCAGCGTGCGCCACAGCTTTTTGGGCTTTACTTATTTTCTACGCCGTAAAAACACTAACAATTTCTCAAAACCTTCAGGCAGTGGGGCGGTATTTTCAATCAATTCGCCTGAGACTGGATGCGTAAAGGTGAGCCTCCATGCGTGGAGTGCTTGCCCTGATAAATATTGCGAAACTTCCTTATTGGGATATCCATATATGGGATCACCTGCGATCGCCCAGCCCATATATGCTGCATGGACACGAATTTGATGGGTGCGTCCTGTTTGTAGATCGAACTTAACTAAGGTGTAATTTCCTAAACGTTCGCTAATTTGCCAATGGGTAATCGCTTTGCGTCCGTCTTCGATTACTGCCATCTTTTTGCGATCGCTCTTGTGTCTAGCGATCGCTGCATCAACCACGCCAGATTCACTTTTAGGAACGCCACGCACAACACCTAAATATTCACGCCTTGCCGTTTTTGCTTGGATCTGCGCCTGTAAATCTTGATGAGCGCGATCGTTTTTAGCCACCACCATCGCGCCACTAGTGTCTTTGTCCAAACGATGTACTATCCCTGGCCGTTGAGTTCCATTTATTCCCGAAAGCTCGGTGCAATGAGCTAAGAGCGCATTTACTAAGGTTCCATCGCTATGCCCTGCCGCAGGATGCACGACTAGTCCCGCAGGTTTATTGATGACGATTAAATGCTCGTCTTCGTACAGGATATCTAAGGGGATTTCTTGAGCGATTAAATCAAGGGGCGTTGCGGCTGGAGTAATTAATTGAATACGATCGCCTGCCTTGATTAAATCTTTTTTGTTGTTACAGATCACATCATTAACGGTGACATAGCCTTCATCGATTAATACTTGAATTCGCGATCGCGATATGTCTACGAGGGAATCTGCTAAAAAGCGATCAATGCGTTCAGATTTAGATAAATCTGTCCCAACTTCAATCAAGTTAATATTATTTGCTGTTGAGATAATCTCTAAATCCATGAAAACCTAGTTGTATATTTTTCAATATCTATATTTTACCCCGTCAAAGATTAGGCAGTCCCATCATAAGAACATACGATATGTGGGAATGCCTTTACCTCTACGATATTTATTATCAACAAACCAAAAATATGCAACCTTCTCAAAATCCTTGTCCTGATCCGCCGTCTTATCAAGTTCACTTTGCGGTGATTACTGTCAGTGATACGCGCACACCAGAAACCGACAAAAGTGGCAACTTTATCAAACAGTCGATGACTAATGCAGGACATGTACTTGATTACTACACGCTAGTCAAAGACGAACCCGATGAGATTCGTGACCAGATGTATAAGTTGGCTGCGATCGCAAATTTAGACGCGATTATTCTCAATGGTGGGACGGGCATTGCGCCGCGAGATACTACTTACGATGCCATCGCTGCTTTGCTAGAAAAGACACTTCCGGGATTTGGCGAGATGTTTCGGTATTTGAGTTGGCAAGAGGTTGGCTCTAGGGCGATCGCCTCGCGATCCGCAGCAGGAATCTATCAAGGGAAATTAGTCTTTTCGCTGCCTGGTTCTAGTAATGCCGTGAAACTAGCGATCGAGCAACTGATTTTGCCAGAAATTATTCATCTTGTGCGCCAATTAAAAGGCTTGCATTAAAAAGAGAGAGACGGCGGTTTGCGCCGTCTCTCTCTTTAGGACTTACGCATTAGCTACGCAAAGTAGGGGCAATTCATGAATTGCCCCTACTTTTTAGGTTTTGGTTACTCGACAAATTGATAGCGTAAGAATAATTCGGATTCGTGGTGATATAGCGATCGCAACTGGAGATTAGGTAAATCACCACTACCTAAACCATAGCCTGAGCCACCAACAACTGTCTTATTATCGGCTCCACCAACTATATGCGGAGCTAAAGTCAGAAATAACTCATCAGCTAAGCCTTGAGAAATAAGTGAATAATTTAGTGATGGTCCACCCTCAACCAAGAGTCGTTTAATTCCAAGTTTCTCAAACAGAAACTGTAATACTTGTCTCAAATCAATTTCGTTATCTTGAGTTGGGAACTGAAAAATTTGGGCTTTTTCAGGCAGCCATGGCGCGATCGCTGTATTCTCACCCAGCAAGGCTACGCGTAAATCTTTTCCTGCGTTCCAAAATCGATGCTCGCTCGGCAAATCACCTGAATTACTAATCACAATACCGAGGGGTTGAGGCTGAGAAAAGTTTTTTTTGCGCTCATCGGCTAATTCGGGAGGGACGGTGGGGATAAAAGCATCGTGCCTCATTGTTGTGCCTCCAGCCAATACAGCATCAAATTGCGATCGCAGCCTTTGCATTAACAGGCGATCGGGGCGCGATCCCAAGCCTGTAAGTTTGCCATCACGGGTAGTCGCTTTCCCATCAACGCTAGACACCATATTAAAAGCAACATAAGGACGCTTAGCAATCCGATCTGAACCATTTAAGTCAAACTCTACGCCTTCGGTGGGAAAGTTTAATTCTTCAGAGTTATAAATGCGATCGTGAGATGAATAAAAGCTGTTATACATAAGCCATGAGTAAATCCCAGCAAAATCGCGATCGCGATTTTGCTGGGCTAAAAAATTATTGTTTGACCAATTTTACTGGCTGACCATCAGCTTGGAGTTCTTTGCCATCTGCGGATAAGGTGTATGGCTGCTCAGGAGGGGCTTGAGGTGGTTTCTCGCCATTAACTGATTCGACTTGAGAGATAACTTTGCCATCTTTGATTGAAATTTTGCCAGCAGTCTTGATCTCTTGCACTTCATCTTTAGTCGAGACTGCTTTGAGGGTCGCTTCAAAAGTACCTTCAGGTTTAATCGTCCATTTGCCTGTAACAGACTTAACTCCTTCTTTTTCAGCATCAGCTAAAACTTTAGGGTCTAAAACAACTGTATATTCTCCTGCGACTTTTTCAAGACTAGCTGTACCTGTAGTTGAAGGTGTTGCAGTAGGAGATGCCAAAGGAGTTGGAGATGCGGTGGCGGTGGGACTTGCTGTTGCTGTAGGGGTTGATGCAGTTTCAGTTGGTGCTGGTGGTTGTTGACAAGCTGATACAACCGCAACACAACTAACTGCGATCGCAGCGAGGATACTTTGCTTCAAGGAACAATTGAGTGATTTTTTCACGATTAATTTGGAGAGGTAATTGACTATAAGTAACGGATTGAAATTAGTCTTGAGTCACTTGTCTAATCAAGATACTCTACGCATCATTTCTTAGCAAATCTCTTGGATCATAACTCATCTCTCTGGCAATCAACCCAGAAACTAGATGTATCAGCAATTCAGATTGTATAGCTAGTGCTAATTTCAGAGAAAAGCGCTGAAATAAAAGCCCAAGTTTCTTGTTGAGCAGTGTTAAGTAGGTGGACGTAATAAATAGTCCAAAATCCAAAAAGCTGTAGCGCACGCCCAGCATGCGCTACAGCTTTTTGGATTTTGTGATGAGAATTGTTGATGCTAGAGACTGCAAGCCGCTATATACTGTTCTTTCCTACGCAGTAATTTTTTAATATTATTTCAACCGATGGTAACTACAAAATCTCAATCCAATGTTCTGCGATATGACATTGTCGGGTCACGGCGCTTTAGTAACTATTGCTTTGCGGTTATTGTTGCCATAGGTGCGTCGGGCTTCTTGCTAGCAGGGCTGTCCAGTTTTTTAAAGATTAATTTGCTACCATTTCCTGATCCCCTACAACTAGAATTTGTGCCGCAAGGTTTGGCGCTCTCCTTCTATGGAATAGCTGGTACTTTGCTAGAGCTATACCTGCTATATGTAATGCTGATCGATTATGGTAGCGGCTACAACGAGTTCGATCGCAATACTGGCAAGGTGACACTTTTTCGGCGCGGTCGTACTAAGAGCAAAAATATCGAATTTACTTACAAGATCGCTGATGTGCAAGTGGTACGAGTTGAAATTCGCAATGGGCTGAGTCCTAAAAGAGCCTTATATTTACGTGTAAAGGGCAAAGGCGATCTACCGCTATCGGAGGTTGGGCAACCGATCGATTTGACCGTACTCGAAGATCGGGCGGCCGAAATTGCCAAGTTTTTGGCAGTGCCATTGGAAGGGCTATAAAATAGATTAGATGCGGCGCTCCGCGCCACATCTAATCTATAAAATTTATTAAAGTTATAAATTATCAAGGGTGAAACATGTTTCGTTGGATTCTTAGTTGTTTTTTAGCCGTAAGCGTCTTACTGACTAGTTGTAGTAATGGCGGTAATGTTTCTGCAAGTGCGACACCGACTGCATCGGCAAACGCATCACCGACGGCTAGTAGTAAATCTCCTGCGCCGACGGCTACTTCTGCATCGCCCAAATCTAGCCCTAGCCCTGAAGCCTCTCTGGATGCGGCGCTTGCTAAATATGCACAGCTTAAAGGAACCGCCACGGTTGAATTAAAACTAAAATCTGGAATAGTTAAAATTGAGCTTGATGGTGACAATGCCCCACTCACGGCTGGGAATTTTGCTGATCTAGTCAAACGAGGACTTTACAACGGCTTGACCTTCCATCGTGTAGTCAATGAGCCAACACCATTTGTCGCACAGGGCGGCGATCCTCTCGGTAATGGCACTGGTAACTTTACCGATCCAGTTACATCACAGCCTCGTTATATCCCTCTCGAAATTTTACCCGATGGCGCAAAACAACCTGTTTATGGCGAAATTTTAGCGCCTACTCAAAAACCTAAGTTACGTCACAATAAAGGTGCGATCGCAATGGCGCGATCGCAGTCTCCTAACTCGGCATCTTGTCAGTTTTATCTTGCTCTCGATGATATTTACTTTCTCGATGGCTCCTATGCTGTATTTGGCTATGTAACCGAAGGGCTGGAGTTGGTCGAAAAAATTCAAGTTGGCGATCTCATCGAATCGATCACGATCACCAAAGGTGAGGAAAATCTTAAGCAACCTGCTTAGTCATCTAAAAAAAAGAGCCTGCATTTGCAGGCTCTTTTTTATTAGGAATTACGCATTATTTATTTCATAATCATAAAAATCTATGCGTCGTCGTCAGTTTAATCGGTTATCTCTATCTGTAGCAGGCTTGGGGTTAGCAGCCTGTAGCAATTCCACGACCTTAAATTATCGTAAACCTGAAAAAAATTCCAAGTTTCGGGTTTGGTGGATTCAAAGTTTCTATCCTGCGGAAACAGAAGCCCTTTCGCAAATTGTCGCCGAGTGGGAAAAAAAGAATAATACTAAGGTGGAAATCACTTTTTATAATGATGGCTCCATCAACCGTGATGCTGAAAATGCTCTTAATAATGGCAACCCGCCCGATATTTTATTTAGTAATACTGCCGAGTTTTCTCTCTATCCTCGATTAGCTTGGCAAAATAAATTAGTCGATGTTTCTGATGTTGTAGAGCCAGTCAAAGGCTTATTTAGCCCGATTGCTCTCAAAGCTGTTACCTATAAAAATAGTGAAAACCCTAAGCCTGCTTATTATGCTGTACCGATCGCCCAACTATCTGCTGGTTTGCATTATTGGCGAGATCTACTTGCGGATGTAGGGCTAAGTGACACCAATATTCCTAAGGATTGGGATAGCTTTTGGAGCTTTTGGGAAATGGCTCAGGATCGTACTAATAACAGGGGTAAGAAAGACATTTATGGCATCGGTCTACCAATGTCTACCGAAGCTACGGATACCATCTTTATGTTTGAGCAGTTCCTCACTGCTTATGGAGTAGAGCTTCTAGACGAGAATGGGCAATTGAAAGCTGAGAATCTCCAAAATCGTCAAGGTATCATTTCTGCATTGACAAAATATGCGGGCTTCTATAAGAGTAAACATGTGCCGCCTAATGCTGTGCGATGGAGTGATGCTGATAATAATCAGGTATTTCTAAGCCGCAATTTATTGATGACAACCAACCCAGGTTTGTCTATTCCTGCTTCCCAGCAGTTTGATCCAGAAGTTTACACCAAAAAATTAGTTACAAGGGAATGGCCGCTTGATCCTAATGATCAGCCTCTTAACTATTTAGTTGCGGTGAAACAGGCTGTAATATTTGCCGACTCTAGCGCTGAATCTAGAGACTCTCCTAAAGACAAAGCAAGACAAGTTCTCGCTAAAAGTCTTTTGTCACACATTATCCAACCCAACAATCTGCTTACATATTTGAAAGGTGCGGGCGGAAGGTATTTCCCGACGATGCCAAAATTATTAGAAGCCCCTTACTACAAAGATTCTCAAGACCCACATATTTTGACCGCAACCAAGCAATTTCAAAATACAAGATCTTTTTATACAGCTCAGAACCCCGCCTATTCAGAAGTAGGAGCGCAACAGATATGGGGAAAAGCGATCAAGTCAGTGGCTCAGGATACGGCTACACCTGAGCAAGCTACAGATAATGCGATCGCACAGATCAAGAGTATTTTTACTCAATGGAAATAACCCAAGTATGATTTCGTTAGTAAAGTGAGAATATTAAGATGCTCAACCTATTTAAGAAACGCTTGCTACTGCAACTTGTAGCCTATTTTTCTCTTTTGTCGATTGTTACGGTTTTAGTCGTTGCGGTGAGTGCTAATACGCGCAGTCGTGATGCACTTAGAAAGTCAGTGATCGATCGATTAGATGTAGCAACGTCGCTAAAAGAATCTCAGGTCAATCAATGGGTTGATAATCAACGCCGAGATGTGATTTTGATGACGCAGTTGCCAGATTTGATCATCAATTCTGAAATTGCTTTTACTAAAGATCGCGAATCGCCAGAATTTAAAGCATCTGTTGACTCGATGCAAAGATTTATGGTGAATGTATCCTCCGTAAAACCAAATATCCGCCAGATTTCGATTCTCACAAATAATGGGATTACGATCGTCTCCACTGATAAACAAAAAGAAGGCAAATACCAACCGCTCGGAAATACGACTACTTACTTTACACGCGACCAATCACGGATTATCGTCCCTAACTTTTATATTTCGCCAATCTCAGGTAAGGCTGCCATGACTTTTGCGGCTCCTTTGACTAATAAATCAGGCGATCGCATTGGGGTAGTCGCAGTTGATCTCGATCTGCAAGGGGTTGATGATATTATTCGCGAGCGGACAGGGCTTGGCGCTAGCGGCGAAACCTACTTAGTCGGAAGATTAAGCACCAGAAATGTCCTAATTTCAGGAACAGGCACGGATAACGAAGAACTCGCTAAGGACATCAAAAGTGACGGTATTGCGGCTGCTGCTTTAGGAAAAGATGGTGAAGGGCTTTATAACAACTATAAAAGTACGCCTGTCCTAGGCAGTTATATTTGGATTGACAATCTCAATCTTGCCCTACTTGCAGAAATATCGCAGGCTGAAGCTTTTGAACCAGCCGATCGCCTTGCCCGTGATATCTTGCTGATTGGATTAAGCTCCGCAGGTATTTTACTAACTGCGGTGTACTTGATTGCCAGAAGAATTTCTCAACCAATTTTAGCGATCGCAGATGCTGCTAACCAAGTTTCTGGCGGAAATCTTGATTCGCAAGCGCCTGTATTAACCGATGATGAAATTGGAATTTTAGCGATCGCATTTAATCAAATGACATCACAACTCAGAGCGTCAGGAGATCAGTTAGCTGATTACAGTCGGACTCTAGAGCAGAAAGTTGAGCAACGCACCAGTGAGATCAAAGCGATTATTGACAATATGGTGGATGGATTGGTGGTAGTCAATAGCAAAGATCAGGTTACCCAGTTTAATCCAGCTCTGGCGGGTATGATTGGCGTTAGTAGTAAGGCGATCTCTATGGCTAAAAGTTATAGGGAAATATTTAAGGATGAGGAAATCACTAATCTCGTTACAAGTACCAGAGAGAATCCCAAGCAAGTCTTTAGTGAAGAGTTTTCTCTGCCCGAACGCCGCATTGGTAAAGCGGTCGCAACTTCAATCTTTAGCGAATCAAAAACCTCAGAAGGAATTCTATTAGAAGCAAATTATTTGGATACGGTGATTTTAATTCGTGATATCACTGCTGAGAAAGAAGTAGATCGCATGAAGACAGACTTTATATCCACGGTGTCCCATGAATTACGAACACCGCTTACTTCTGTATTAGGATTTGCAAAATTAATTCAGAAAAAGCTAGAAGAATCAATATTTCCGCTTGTCCAGACTGATGATAAGAAGGTGAATCGCAGTATTCGCCAAGTTACGGAAAATATTAAAATAATTGTATCTGAGGGAACAAGACTCACTAAGCTGATTAATGAAGTTCTCGATGTTGCTAAGATAGAAGCTGGTAAAATGCAATGGAATATGCAGCCTTTGGCGATTTCAGAAGTAATTGATCGAGCTTTTTCGGCAACTTCCGCACTCTTTGAGCAAAAAGGTTTAACACCAGTCCGAGAAATTAAATCTGATTTGCCAGATGTGAATGGTGATAAGGATCGCCTCATCCAAGTTGTAATTAATCTTATTTCTAATGCGGTGAAGTTTACAGACAGAGGTAGTGTAACTTGTCGGGTTACGCAAGACGATCAATCACTTATTATTAGTGTCATCGATCAGGGTGTCGGTATTTCTGAAGCCGATCAGCCTAAGGTATTTGAAAAGTTTAAACAAGTTGGTGATACTCTCACTGATAAGCCTCAGGGGACAGGGCTGGGATTGCCCATTTCCAAAGAGATTGTCGCTTATCACGGTGGGAAGATTTGGGTAGAGAGTGAAGTTGGTAAGGGGAGTACTTTTTCTTTTACACTTCCGATTAGTGTCGAGAGTGATCAGATTCCTGCGATTAATTTTGACATTCTCATTGAGCAACTCAAGAAGAGAGTAGTTTCAGAAAAACTATTGCAATCTGACGGTCAAACTGCGCTTGATTTACCCAAAAATATTCTTGTAGTTGATGACGACGCAAGTATTCGCAACTTACTCAAACAGGAGTTAGAGGCTAAAGGATATGTTGTGCGTGAGGCTGAAAATGGACAAGAAGCGATCGCAAAAGTACGTGAAAGTCGTCCCGATTTGATTACTCTTGATATTATTATGGAGGGTATCAGTGGTTACGATGTGGCGGCGATTCTTAAGTCTGATCCTGCGACACTAGATATTCCTATTATTATTGTCTCTGTATTAGATGACAAAAATAAAGGTCGCCATTTAGGCATCGATAGCTATGTGACTAAGCCTCTAGACATGGTTTTATTAATGGCAGAGGTGGAAATCCTGCTATCTAGTAAGGCTACTACTGGCAAAAAGATTTTGGTAGTTGATGACAACTTTGGTTCTATCGATTTATTAATGGAAATGTTACAGAATCAAGGTTTCCTACCTTCTAAAATCTCTCCTCAAGATGATTTGCGGGCTAATGCGATCGCTTTTCAGCCCAATGTGATTATCGCTAGTACGAAGCTAGCGGGACAAGTACAAGCTCTCCGTGCTGAGCAGAATATGGAACATATTCGCTTTTTATTAATTGCCGACCAATAAAAACGATTCGCTTGCATAAAAAAATGTAGGGGCAATTCATGAATTGCCCCTACATTTTTTTAATGTAAGAAATGGCGAACGCCTG
>CASBRC010000061.1 GCA_949128015.1 Synechococcales cyanobacterium PMM_0003 | reverse complement strand
GATATTGTCGCCTCTAAGAGGGCTGTTGCTGTTGCTGTTGCTGTTGCTGGTGCTGGTGCTGGTGCTGGTGCTGGTGCTGTTACTACTGTTGCTGTTGCTGTTACTACTGTTGCTGTTGCTGGTGCTGTTGCTGTTACTACTGTTACTACTGGTGCTATTGCTATTGCTTTTACTATTGTTGTTGCTGGTGCTGTTGCTGGTGCTGTTGCTGTTGCTGGTGCTGGTGCTGGTGCTGGTGCTAGTTTTTTAGTGTGGTTTGGATGTGGAATAGGAATATGGCTTTGGTCTTCTAAAAAGTTTGACAACAAACCTATCAGGCTATTAGCAATACTATCTTTCCCCTTCTTCTGCTGGTCGCCGATAGTTTTCTACTTCTCGACAACAGCTTTACTCCGTTTTCTCCCTTGGCAGAATGTAGCACTTACATGGTTAGTCGTCATCGCAACTTGCACAGCACTTTGGTTTCGTGGACAGCAACTCGATTACCAGTCTCGCAACCCATTACAAGGACTTATCCCAAACCCTAAAGAGGCTCAAGGCATTTCACTCAAGAAAACCAGAAAATGATTGCTTAATAAGTAGATAGTTCTTATTGGCTTGGTAACTTACTATTTGTCAACCCGTAGATCTGCACGAGCGAACGCTGTTAGAATTTCGCGAACTATTTTTCAAGCAAAGCGATCGCAATTTTTGTTAGAGACTGAGAGATATTGCGATCGCCATGCTCAGCAATTTGTCAAAATGCGATCGCAGATTTTTCTAGAGAATAATAGATGTTGCGATCGCGCATTAAAGACAGCCAAATAGAATGCTCCACCCCATCATCATAGTGCGTAAAAGCTGACCCCGTATTATAAGGCGGATCGATAAAAACACATTTTATTTTTCCTGCAAACTCAGAATCCAAAGCCTTGAGAGCCAACAAATTATCCCCAAAAATCAAGCGATTATCAAAAATATCGCGATCGCTTACCCGATGTTCTGCATGATAAGTGCGATCGGCATCTTCCAATGAAATACGCGGCTCCAACTTCGGACGAACATCCTTCCTAATCCATGTTAATTCTAGTCTTTGCTTATTAGTCATAGTTGAAATTTACTTGATGCTTCAATCTGAAATAGAAACAAGCCAGTCACGAAAATCACTCTCATTGCTAAATTTTTGATTTTGAGAATCATCAAGAGATGATTGCACAGCCTGTGTCATCGTGATGTCATAGGCTGGATGTTGACGCTCTATTTCATCTAAAATTAATTCATCATCATCCGTGTATGTTTCTAACGCCTGATTAATTTTGCGATCGAGCAATTGCTTTAACTGGATCATTTCCCTAAGCCCTAATCGAGTAATTACTTAGATAAGAGATTAAAAAGAAAGAGAAAAATTTAGCACAACCTGAGTTTGCTCCACATCAGCTAATGTTTCGGTAGAAGAAATTGAGATTGGATCGATTACCTGTGGCATAAACTTTTAAGTCCTTATATTTTGAGCTCTTACTTCTTAAAATACAACAGCATCAATATTACTGCTATCAATTCCACTACTAATAATCATATTCGCTGCCTCAGCAGGTGTAATACCCGCAAAATTTGCGATCGCTACAGCGCTTTGCTCTGTCATAAAACCCAGAGAAATTTTTGAGAGTGCTGCTTCGCAGCACTCTCAAAAATTTCTCTGTACCCTTTAAAGCCTCAATAGGCTGTAATATCTTGTGCTTGGATTAATCGTATTTCAATTTATAAAGGATCTTTTTCGTTTTGCCAGATGGCGCGGATGATCTTAATTTCATCGTAGGTATATTCTTCGCGCAGATGATCGAATAGATTGCGTAGGGAATCACCACCGATCGCTTCGAGCGCTTCATAAATTACAGTCTGACGCTCTGGTGACACAAGCCGATCGCAATTTATGGCATAGCCAGACTCAACCAATTGCACTAGATGCGTCCAGATTGTTGCGGATTTAAGATTGCGATCGCGAGATATCTCATCAATATCTAACCCATTCTCATACATCGCTAGAGTCTCGCGCTGAGTACTTGCTTTAGATAGCTTCGATTTTGACGAAATGGATTCTGACTTAACTTGGAATGAATTCGATTCACTGGGTTCCGCAGGAGGGTACTTAAGATGATGTTCGAGAATAAGTGCAATAAAATCATCGGCATATTGTTCTAATTTCTTTGCGCCAACACCTGATAGCTTCGCAAACTCCTTGCGATCGGTAGGTTGCTGTTCTGCCATTTGATTGAGCGTGGCATTACTAAAAATCACATAGGGCGGTACTTCCTGCTCATCCGCGAGATTTTTGCGGAGTAGTCGCAATCTCTCAAAGAGAATATCCATATCAACAGGTCTTTCTTTTGCCGCATCTCGATCTTTAACTGTTGCAGGCTCAGCATCACGTTCTATTGGTAGTAACACATTGCGCTGATTTCGCATCACCTCCCAACTGCGTTCGTTGAGTTTGAGAATGCCATAACCATCCGTCGTTTGGGTTAACAAGCCTTGATGAACTAGCGATCGCGAAAGTTGCCGCCATTCATCAAGACTGTGATCTTTACCGATGCCATAGGTGGAGAGATTCTCATGACCATGCTGTAACACTTTCTCTTTACGCGATCCTCGCAGCACATCTATCACATGTCCTCCACCAAATCGCTCTTTTGTCCTTGCGACGCAGGACAGGAACTTCTGAGTTTCTACTGTCCAATCTTCCATTGGCTTAGGAGTGAGGCAATTATCGCAATTAGCACAATCACCTTGAAATCCTTCCCCAAAATAGCGCAAGAGAATCGTGCGGCGACAGGCTACACCCTCGGCATAGTCAACCACTTGGCGAAGTTGTTGTTGGGCAATTCTTTGTTCTGCTTCCAATGGTTCATTGGTGTGAGGATCGACTTTTTGCGCGATCAGATACTTGATCGTTTCTAAATCCTGATAGCCTAGAAATAACGTACAGTGAGAGTCCTCGCCATCACGTCCTGCCCGACCAGACTCTTGATAATATCCTTCAATATTTTTGGGTAAATCATAATGGATGACAAACCGCACATCGGGCTTGTTAATTCCCATGCCGAAAGCAACCGTCGCCACCATTACCTGTACATCATCGCGAATCCAACGAGTTTGATTTTCTTCACGTTCCTTTGCGCCCAGTCCAGCATGATAGGGAATTGCCTCAATCCCATCTTCACGGAGGCGAGAGGCGATCTCATCTACTCGCTTGCGACTCAGACAATAGACTATTCCTGAGCCTTGAAACCTCTTAATTTGCCGTAAAAGATTAACATAAGTTTGCTCATTTCCTTGTTTAGGAACGACTTCATAATAGAGATTAGATCGATTAAAGCTAGCGACATGAATATAGGGCTGCTGAAGTTGTAGTTGCTGACTAATATCTTCTCTTACTCGCTCGGTTGCCGTGGCAGTTAAGCCAATCATCGGCACATCTGGATAGATTTGCCGAATCCGACTCAGTTGGCGATATTCTGGACGAAAATCATGCCCCCATTCAGAGACGCAGTGCGCCTCATCGATCGCAAATCCTGCGATCCCCATTTTGTTTTTAATAATATTTAGAAACTCAAGAAACTGCTCGGCAAATAATCGCTCAGGAGCCACATAAACTAATTTGATTGCACCATTGAGAATTGCTTGCGATCGCTGATTGGTTTCTCTACCTGACAACGTACTATTCAGAAAAGTCGCGCCAATGCCATTCTCTTTGAGAGCCGTGACTTGATCTTGCATCAGCGCAATCAAAGGCGATACGACAATTGTTACGCCAGTCTTGAGCAATGCTGGTAATTGAAAACAAATTGATTTACCGCCACCAGTTGGCATAATTGCCAAAGTGTCACGCCCAGCCATACTCGCATCAATGATCTCGCGCTGCCCTGCTCGAAAGGATTCATAACCAAAGTATTGCTTTAAAGCTTGCTGTAAAGAATCACTGTTTGACATATTTTCAAGGTGATAAGTTTCAGACAAGGGGCTTAAGCCCCTTGTTCTATTAGAGATGAGAGTAAAATCTATTGATCTTCTTCGGTGATTTGTAAGCGGATTGTCCGTCCTGAGTGATCGTTCCCAATCTGCACAGCGACATTTTGACTAGCTAGAGAATCAAGGGAATTGAGTAAATCTAGCAAATTTGGTGTGCTTGCGCCAGACTCAACATAAAGCTGATCCGCAGAGGTGGAGACACGCTTCCAGATACTATAGAGCTTTGCGATCGCCTGTTCGAGTTGTGAGGCTTGGCTGACTAGATCGGATGCGAGTTTAAGGCATCCCAGTCTTAGAGCCTCTTCCAGAGCAAGGTCGATGTTAACAGAACGGTTGGCGATCGCTTGCACTTGACTAGTATTGGTTAGATATTTGGTCAGCCTTTGAGCATCGGCGGTAACTAGCTTAATATTATCAAGATCGGAGCCATCGGCGATCGCTTGTTTAAGAGGAGTTTGGTAAGCTTCAGGCAACTTGTCGATTTCGCGCACTAGCGGCGCAACATAGCGGGTAGGAATTGTGTGGGCTGCGATTTTTTCTTTTAATTCGTCAGGCAAATGGTCAGAACTCATTGATGTCCATTCATCAGAAAGTTGTCGAACTTCGCGACGGGTAATCTTTTCGCCATTTCTGGCAGCATCAGCAATTAACTGCTGCACTTCTGAGGCAGCTTTGGCTGTTTCTAGAAAAGCTCTCTTGCTAAACTGACGAATATCATCAGCATCTAATTGACCATCTGCCATCAGCGTATCGGCACTATTGGCAAGTTGAATCCACGAATAGGCTTGAGACTTGCTGATTTCCCGCTCTTGCAGCCATTTCAAAAATCCAGTGCCTCGCCCTTCGCCATTGGCTTTTTCGCGATCGCGTACCGTCCGCAAGATTTTACCGCGCCAAATATCTGTCTGCAAATCAAAGCGATCGCAAACTTGCCAAGCCTGATCGACTTCTGCTAAAAACTGACCTTCCGCTAACCCTTCATCATTGGGATCGGGCAAGTCAAGCGAAAAATCTGTGAGATCGAGATTTGCTAAAGCTTCGCTAGAGATGGATTCGACGGAAATGGATTCGAGGACAGATTCACTCACGGACACAGGCAACCTTTGATGTTAAACACTATATTTTACAGCTTAAGTGGGTTGGTTGCGGTGCAAAATACTTTATATTCCTGTGGCGATCGGTATCTATGTCAGCAAATGCGATCGCAAAAATCAGTCACAAGAGTTTTGCGATCGCGCCACTATTCATAATGGCTCCACATTCGATAAATTCTGATTAATTTTTCTGATTCAATTATGACGATTGGCTATTTTTCTGTTAACTGTTCACAAATTTCCACCAAACGGAAGTTCGCGGGAAATTTGCCATCTGCTTTAATCTGTTTGACATATTCGGAAGGAATACGCCAATTTAATTTGCTATCTAGAGCCTTAATCACATCACCGTGATCGATAACTCCAGCCACAGAACCCACAGGCGATCGCACAATTACATAACGCAATTGCTTTTGCTCAAGTAAATTTACCACCGTTGAAATTTGGGTTTTGAGATCGACTGTATCGATCTCGTCAAAGGGTTTGATTAGAGATTGCAAAGACTTTGCTTGCCACTCACTACTATCGATATTCCGAATGGCTCCCGCCGAAATAATGCCGCGATCGCGCCCATTTGATGAAGCGATATAAATGGGATTGGCATCTTTATCTTCCATTAGCAAAAATTTGTCAGCAAAGTCTCGCAATGAGATTTCCGCATCGACTAGGCGAAAATCGCGGGTCATCGTGGTTTCGGCATTGATATCAATTAGGGCTTTTTGTAAGTTGTTTAGATAGAGATAACCACCTGCATTTCCAAATAGGAACCATCCGATAAAGATCAAAAAGAGTCCGCCAATAGGACTGCTCACAATCAGCAATCCACCCAGAATCATCGTCAAGATTCCACAAAACTGCCCCGATCGCGAAGCCCATCGAATCCCAGTAAAGCGATCGCCTGTCAGCTTCCAAATCAAGGCTTTGAGAATATGTCCACCTTCAAATGGCAATGCAGGAATGAGGCTAAATACACCAAATATGAGATTAATTCGCGCAATATTCAGAGAAACCATTGTCCAAATGGTACGAACGCTACCAATACTGTCAGGTAGAGTCTCAATAGCTTTAGGGTTGCTGGAAAAAATCATATCTCCCGCAATTAGCCAAGCCGCCGTGAATCCGATCACACTCAAAACCAAATTCACTAGTGGCCCTGAGATGGCAATACTAAATACGGAGAAAGGATCTTTGGCTTCTTGCTCAACTGTATTTGCGCCACCCATAAACTGAATGTTAACCGCGTTGATATCTACACCGCGAGCCTTCGCCATGACCGCATGGGCAATTTTATTTAAGGCGATCGACAAAAAGAAAAGAATAGCGGAGAGCGCACCATATCCGAGCGAAAAAGATGGCGATAAACTAGTATAGGCAGCACTCAGCCAAACTGCTAGAAAGCCGAGAACGAGAAACCATGATGAATCAATATATATGGAAATGCCAGAAATGCTGCCGATGCGGATACCGCCTCTCATGATAAGTCTGTCCTAAATTTGTGTACTGATTGGCGCTGAAAGCTGTTGATTGCACTTTTGATTACGCTTTTGATTATACTTTAGCCGTTTGTTATGACTGCGAAACTAGATATGCGATCGCATCTTCTTTAGTTTGAATTTTGCGATCGATCACGGCAAACCTCAAAAGCTGCAATATTTCACCCATTTGTTTACCACTTGCGTAACCAAGCTCCATCAGATCTTTACCTGTCAACGGAGCTTTGACTAGTTGCCATTGGGTCAAATAGCGCCAAATAATCCGCTGTTGAGCAGGTTCACATTTTGTCCCTGCCAAGATCAAGGTATGGGTATCAAATTTTTGCAGATTTTGGGTTATTTCTGAATTTTTCAAGCCCAGATTCGTTAAATCAAGCAACTTTGTCAATAATTCTGTAAGTTTTATTTGCCTTGCTATTTGTTCAGGAGTTAAGCCAAGGTCGAGTTGGGTAGCAATTTGCGGCGGTAAATAAGACAACAGCAACTCTATGCCCAGTAGACTCGGCGCATAGTTTTTATGCTCTAAGCGATTGATTAAATTTAGCCAATATTGCGATCGCCGCCATTGCTGCCTAAACGAATTAGATAAATCTTCGGATAGTTTTAAATCTGGATGAATACACCGTAAGGCCCCCAATTTTTGCAATAGCATAAACATTGCTCCCGATCTGGTTTCGGCAAGAGTATAAAGTAACTCCGATCGCAATCTCGCCCCACCGATCGCATCATGGATGCCACTGGAAGTTGTTGCGATGATTTCGGCATAGGTTTCTGGCGCGATCGCAAAATTTAGACGCACTGCAAAACGTGCTGCTCGAAATAAACGACGCGGATCTTCAGCAAAGCTCCCTTCACGAATGGCACGTACTTGTTTATTCGCAAGATCTTGTAAACCATTAAAGCGATCGATCACCTCGCCTTTAACTCCCAGTTGTGGATCGAGTTCCACCGCCAAAGCATTTACTGTAAAGTCTCGCCGCCACAGATCATCTTCTAAATTTGTCGCTATTACTTGAGGATTTGCCCCAGCATAGGCATAGGTTTCACGCCGCGCTGTCGCCATATCCATCGCAAACTCTTGATCGCCACCTTGCCAAAACAACTCCGCAGTTTGAAATTTTTCGTGGATTTGCAACTTCGATTCAGGAAAAAGATCGTGCAGTGCGATCGCAACTTTAATTCCTGCCTGTTCACCCCCATCAAAAACTAGATCTATATCCTTAGGAAAAGAGGATGACTTCTGGTTTTCTCTAACTATGGCATCGCGTACAATTCCGCCCACCGCAAATGCTCGCAAATTCAGATCACGAGCAATCTGCGCTGTCGTTAAAATAATTTGCCATTGCAAAGAACTAAAAAAGCGATCAAAATTTGTCAAATACATAATCTTTCATGATGAAACCAATTTTGGGGTTTGCAGCGCCTACGGCGCTGCAAACCCCAAAATTGGTTTATTGAGATGGCGAGCAAAGCTCGCCATCTCAATAGTTAACGTTGTTCAGGGTGACAGATAATCGGATTATCACGATCGCAAGTGTCATTTATCGCTGCAATTAACTCATACAAGCGACCAAATCCATGTTGATTAAAATGCATTGTTAAACGGGGAAGATCAAGAATATGCGGCTCATTTGACTCTTTCGGCAAAGCCATACTGCGTTCAATTTTGCCACGGATTAAAATATCGCTGAAATTTTCATTTAGCCGCTTCAAATGGTCGTCAGTAATTTCCATATGTAAACGAACTACAAATAAATCGCCAACCCATCGACAAGAATGATAAACGCTATAAAACGCAGATATAAACTGGCAAGCCTGATCAATATCGTCAGTGATTTTGTACAGACTCTGATCTTCTTTAGTGATCAAACCTCTTTCGAGCAAATTATTCTGCACAAATACATCCCAGTCATTCCAATAATCACCACCTTTTTTATCTATTAATACGATAGGGCGCGGTGTGGTTCTGCCCGTCTGACAAAGTGTCAAACATTCAAAAAATTCATCCTGAGTCCCAAACCCCCCCGGAAATAGCGCGATCGCATCACTCTCTTTCACAAAGTACAATTTGCGCGTAAAGAAATAGCGAAATCTAACCAACCGCGAAGCTTCAGACACAAATCCATTGCTCGATTGCTCAAATGGCAGACTGATATTTAAACCAAAAGAATTATTAGCCGCACCCGCATTCCCCGCCGCCATAATACCGCCGCCAGCACCAGTAATCACCATAAAGCCTTGCTCTGTGATTTTTTCGGCAAACTCATAGGCTTGTTGATATTCAGGTGCATTAGCATTAGTACGCGCTGAACCAAAAATACTCACCTTACGGTTAAATCGATGCGGATAAAACATGGCGATCGCCTTCTGCATATCCTGTAACGACCCTGCCAGAATTTTCCAGTCTAGGCTCTCTGCGTCGGATTGACTGATTTTTGCGATCGCATTTAATGCACTATAAATTAGCGCCCCATGCTCGGTTGACTCAAGGTTGTCAACCAGCTTATGCAAATCAGTAGAAAGAGATTCAATGTCCGAGCGTGAAGGAATTGTAGCCATATAAATTAATCTTACAGCGAATTTTACAGTGCTTTGCGTTCTAATCAAATCCAGAGATTTTTTAAAATTCTTGCTACTTCCTTCCGACCCAAGAATTAGCGTTGCGCTCAGCCATTGAGGGCTTCGACTTCGCTCAGCCATCGACGGCTGAGCGGAGTCGAAGCCATATCACTTGGCACTCTAATTTGTTGCTGCTCCCTAAGCAAAGATTTTAAAAAATCTCTGGATTTTAGTCATTTGATAAGATAATAAATAAGTAATAAAAATTAACAAAGAATTAATATTTAGCTATGGCAAACATTACGTTTGTGAATGAAGGCAAAGAAGCGATCGCAATGGATGGCGTTAACCTTCGCATAAAAGCTCTCGAAAACAACATTGACATCTATAAATTTGTTGCGAAGCTCACTAACTGTAATGGTTATGGACAATGCGCTACCTGTGTCGTAGAAATTGTCGAAGGGCTAGATAACCTCTCTCCCAAAACAGAATTTGAGCTAAAAAAGCTTAAGAATAAGCCTAATAATTACCGTCTAGCTTGTCAAACCTTGGTAAATCAAGGAAACGTAAGCGTCAAGACGAAGCCATAGTTTTTGATTAAACCTAAAAAGCTGTGGCGCACACGCAGCG
>CASBRC010000060.1 GCA_949128015.1 Synechococcales cyanobacterium PMM_0003 | reverse complement strand
TGGCTTAATCGGCATGAGTTTAATGCCCGATGGAAAGCTCATTCCTGTAATTGATGCACTTTCTTTTGTCGAAGCATTCTTCTCGACAGGAACTGAATCTCTGACAATTTCTAGTTCTCAATCGAATGCTCCTTTCCTCGATCTATCGAGCGATCGTCAGATTTTAGTAGTAGATGATGCGGCTCTGATGCGCCGAAGAATTGAGAGCAGTCTTTCACCAGAGGGCTATGAAATCACGACCTGTGACGATGGTATGGAAGCATGGCAATGGCTGCAAAGTCACAACCAACCAGCTTTACTAATTACTGATATTGAGATGCCCCGTATGGACGGATTTACGCTGATTGATCGCTGCCGTCAAGCAGGAATGACGATGCCGATCCTTGTCGTTTCATCCCGTCTAGCCGAAGAATGGTCACGGGAGACAAGTCGCCTCGGTGCAACTGACTATCTCACCAAAGGTTTCTCGACATTGGAGCTAGTCAATAAAGTTAGCTCTTTGCTCGAATTAAAGTAAATTGTAAACTAGCCTTGCGATCGCATTATTCCCAGAAGTCAACATTGAGCATTGAGTCAATGTCACGGCTAAACTGCCATGTATCAGGAAAATTTACATCATATTTAATTCGTATAATTTTCAAAGCATTATCAAAAGCTTCATCAAACGATTCTGCAAAGTGACGCTTTAGACTTGGCGACTGCCTTAAAAGCCGCGTTAGTTTTTGACGTTGGTTAGCGATCGTAACTTGCCATCCGCGATAACAATCAGGCATTGAGACATAGCAGCGCTTGAGAATATGCTCGATCAATCTTTTGAGCCTATTCTCGATTTCCCGTTTGTCGCTGCTTGTCACACCCTCAATTTCCTCGATTAAATTTTCAATATCAAGGTTCTGGAAGTCACCAGCTTTTAGCTTGGCGATCGTATCCTCAACCCATAGATTTAGGTCACGGTCATATAAAGCTGTTTTTGGTGCAATTGCGGTCGTCATTGCGATTTTGCTCCTTTTATTTGGTGATAGTTACATAATATGCGATCGCATTATTCCCAGAAATCAACATTGAGCATTGAGTCAATATCGCGGCTAAACTGCCATGTATCAGGGAACTGATAGCCCTTGGTTGAGTATTCATCTTTGACTAAACCTAAAGCTAAAAACCAAGCATCATCTATAGCTTCATCCCAATAATTTTTTAGGCTAGGAGTTTTTCTTAGCCTTAGAGTTATGCGTCTACGCTGCTCTCTAATAGTGTTCTCCCATCCATTGAAACAGTCAGGCATATTGATATATATACGCTTGAGTAGATGAGCTAGCAATGTTTCCAGCCTGTTTTCTAGTTCTTGTTTTTCAGACTTACCCAAGCTCTCGATCTCCTCTATTAAGTTTTCAATGTCCACATGCTCAAAGTCTCTAGCCTTTAACTTGGCTATAGTCTCTTCAGTCCATAGCAAATAGTCACGGTCGTATAAGGTTGTTTTTGGTGCAATTGCGATCGTCATTGCGATTTTGCTCCTTTGATTTGTGATAGTTACATAATATGCGATCGCTTATTCCCAAAAATCAACATTGAGCATGGAGTCAATGTCACGGCTAAACTGCCATGTATCAGGGAATTGATAGCCTCTTTTTGAGTATTCACCGCGCACATCCTTTAAAGCATATCGCCACGCAGAATCAAAAAACTCAGCCCAAAGCCTTTTAAGACTTGGCGAGTCTTCTAGCTCAACTTCGATGTCCGTCCTTTGGATTCTGATAGTGTTTTCCCACCCTGAAAAGCAATCGGGCATATCAACATACAACCGTTTGAGTAAATGCCCTAACAAGGTTCTAAGACGATTCCTGACTTCCTTTCTTTGAGATAGTGTCAATCCCTCAATCTCCTCTATTAAATTTTCTAAATCAACATGCTCAAAATCTCTAGCCTTTAACTTGGCTGTTGTTTCTTCTGTCCATGCATGAAAGTCATACTCGTATAGAGACTTTTTTGGTGCAATTGCTATCGTCATTGTGATTTTGCTCCTTTGGCTTGCGATCGCGAATTGTTTTATTTCGTGATAGTTACATAATATGCGATCGCATTATTCCCAGAAATCAACATTGAGCATCGAGTCAATATCGCGGCTAAACTGCCATGTCTCAGGAAAAGCAACTTCGCAGTATTCAGTCTTTACAAGACGCAAAGCTTTTTTAAAAGCATCATCAAATCCTTGCGAGAAAGACTGTTTAAGACTTGGGGACTGACTTAGAATTTCGTTAAGTTCATCACGTTGATTAATAATCGTGATTTCCCATCCTCTGTAGCAGTCAGGTAATTTGACGTAGCGACGCTTTAAGATGTGTTCGATCAACCGTTTGAGCCTAGTTAATACCTCACGCTTGTCTCTTCCAGCCAAACTCTCAAGCTCCTCTATTAAATGCTCAACGTCAAGACTTTGTATATCGCCAGCTTTTAACTTGGCGATCGTATCCTCAACCCATAGATTTAGGTCACGGTCATATAGATCTGTTTTTGGTGCAATTGCGATCGTCATTTCTATTTTGCTCCTTTGGTTATGGTGCAATCAACGAATTATCTTATTTCGTGATAGTTACATAATATGCGATCGCATATTATGTAACTATCAGCTTTCAATTATGGATCTAAAAAACTTAGATCCTGTAGGGCTGCGGATGGTGCGTGCCAACCCTAGACTTATTCAATCGCTTGGGCAACTAATTGTTTAAAGCAACTTCCGTAAAGAAGCAGCTTCTTTCACCCGTATGACAGGCTATCCCCCCAACTTGCTCAATTTTGACTAAGATAACATCGCGATCGCAATCGTAATATAGTTGCCTCAGTTTTTGGATATGTCCAGACGTTGCGCCCTTATGCCATAATTCCTGACGCGATCGGCTCCAATAATGTACTTCACCAGTGGATATTGTTAATTCCAGTGCTTGACGATTCATCCATGCCATCATCAAAATTGCGCCATCTTGGTAATCTTGCGCGATCGCAGGAATCAACCCTTTTTCATCATATTTGAGATTTTCAATCCAATTATCAGACATATTTTTAACTTGAGTGTCATAGAAATCATATAGCGTTGCTTTACAAAACCCAAAAAGATGTGACGTAAGCTGTGCTTGCGTCACATCTTTTTGGGTTTTGGTTGATTGAGATTTGCTGTAATTACTGACGTAAAGGTAAGCAAATTGTGCGGATGATTGTACAATCAACTCCTTTGTATTGCTGACAAACTTGCTTAGCAGTATTTTCGGCAGCAGTCAGATCTTCTGACCAGCCTGAGCCAGCCGCTCCATTGGAACTTTCCGATAGAGACATACAGGCATTCCGCGCCCAGATCATTACTTTGCAATCTCCTGAATTGGAAGTGTTTTCACATTCACTCAAAGCTCTAGTTTCGGCTGCTTTTTGGGAAGTATAGTTCCAAGCATAACCCTTAGTTTGAGTCGATGGCGAACGCGCGATCGCACCAAAACTTGGCATAACGGGATTACTACTTGGAATTACAGGCGGTGGCTCTGGAGTTGCCGTCACTGTTTCGATTGGCGTTGGTATTTCTGGGCTGGCAGAATCAGTTGGGGAAATCGTTGGAGAACTTGTGGAAGTTTGGATGGTTTCGGTTTTAGGACTAGGATCAGCAGGTCGAGTAGTTAGTTTTGGCAAGATCATTACAGTTGCGATCGCAGCCACAACTGATACGAATCCAGCTATAGCAATCCATAAAACTGGTTGAGGAAAAGCTGGGTTAGGTGCAGAGACTGTGACATGGGGAGTTGTAGCGGGAGGCTGCGGTGTCGTTGGAGAAGGTGATTGAGGTGTAGTTGGTGTAGCAACAGGAATTGCTCTATTGGTATTTGTAATGATCGTCGGTGATGAATTTGCTGCGGATGATGGATAAGCGATCGCTTCTGTTGGAGCAATATCATTTGCAATATTATTATTGATGTTGGTAGCACAAAGAGATTGAATCGCATGTAAAGCTTCGATCGCCGATTTGTAACGCTGACTGAAATGATAAAACACCATGTTTTGTAATACATCCGCAAAAGCATTGCTAACCTCCACGCGATCGCGCCACAAAATTTCGCCTGTATTTGGATCTTCTTGGAGACTATCAGGCGCAATACCCGTAAGCGCTTGAATACCGATCATGCCGACTGCATAAACATCACTGCTGAGTCGAGGCTTGCCCCTTGCCTGCTCGCTAGGCATATATCCAGGAGAGCCAATGCTAACGGTGACATTAGTATTTCCTTGTGGATCAGTACTTAAAGTACCAATATCTTTGACAGCACCAAAGTCGATGAGGACGATTTTACCGTCTTGCTGACGACGCATGAGGTTAGCGAGTTTGATGTCACGATGGATGACATTATTTTGATGGACAAAGGCAAGAACTTCTAAAATCTCTAGCAATAGAGTGATGGTGGCACTCTCTGATAATCGCTGCCCGATTGGAATCTCTATAGCGAGGTTATGCCCTTCGACAAATTCTTGTACTAAAAAGAATTCATTGTTTTCTTCAAAGTGAGCAAATAGCTTAGGGATTTGTGGATGAGCGCCACCCAATTTGTAAAGATACTCTGCTTCTCTTTCAAATAAACTTTTGGCGATCGGCAAAACATTAGGGTTAGTATCTTTCGGCTTGAGTTGCTTCACAACACAGGTGGGATGACCGGGTAAATCTGTATCTTCTGCCAAGTAGGTATCACCAAATCCACCACTTCCTAGCACTTTGAGGATTTTGTAGCGATTCCTTAATGTTTTGCCTATGAACATAATTACCTACCAAGTTACTGAGCTTTGGGCTGCGACCGTTGCTATGTCTAACACTGTGCGTGCGACATACTTTTTTTGGTTTACGTCCACCTATTTATTGCAAGGTGTGGCAATCGCTATAGCTTTAAGCTTAGCAAACCGAGATATGATTGATCTACTGTGCTGAATCAAATGTAGCAATTCTCATTATAAAAATTGGGTTTCTGAAAAGCAGCCTACGGCTGCTTTTCAGAAACCCAATTTTGGGGTTTGCAGCGCCATAAGCGCTGCAAACCCCAAAATTGGGTTCATAATGGGAAATGCTGAATTAAATGCTGAATTAGAGATTGAATGCAAAACAAACGGGCGATTGTGTTAGGGGTATCTGGAGCATCAGGCATGATTTATGCTGTGCGATCGCTCAAATTTTTATTAAATAATCACTATAACGTCGATCTAGTGGCTTCTAAGGCGGCGATGATGGTATGGCAATCGGAAAATAATGTTTCGATGCCGAGTAATTTGCGATCGCAAGAACAGTTTTGGCGCGATCAGAGTGAAACCGTAGGCGGCAAACTGGTGTGCCATCAATGGGCAGATGTCGGAGCAACGATTGCTAGTGGCTCATTTAGAACATTGGGAATGTTGGTAATTCCTTGCAGCATGGCTACGGTTGCCAAAATTGCTCATGGTTTAAGTTCTGATTTATTAGAACGCGCCGCTGATGTGCATCTCAAAGAAGGTCGCCGCTTGGTCATCGTCCCCCGTGAAACCCCTTTAAGCTTGATCCATCTCCGCAATCTCACCACCTTGGCAGAGGCAGGGGCGAGGATTGTACCAGCGATTCCCGCGTGGTATCACAACCCGCAGACGATTGAAGATTTGGTAGATTTTGTGATTGCAAGAGCATTAGATCAACTGGATATTGATGCCGACATAATCCAGCGTTGGCAGGGTAAAATGCCAGTTAATATTGCCGCAGGAGATGCAGAGCTATGACCAGATCGCGCTTTTCTCAAACCGCAAATGCTGCTAACAAAAGATCTTCGCGTGCGATCGCAATCGTGCAACTTGTGATCTTGGGGATTGCGATCACGATACTGGCGGCTCTATTTGTCCAAAACTTACAACCTACGGTACAGATTGTCTTTTTAGGTCAAAAGACAATCGCGATTTCTTTGAGTGTGGCGATGTTGGTTGCTTTTGTTGGCGGCGGGATTCTAGCGTTTTTAATTAATGCGATCGCTTCTTGGCGACAAAATTTTTTAATTCGTCGAGCAGTAATTGCGGCAGGATATGGCGATGATCCTAATCAACAGGTAAAAGCCGAAAGGTTTCAGAGTAAAGAAGAATTTGTCGATGATCGGGCAGATGGCGCGGAGGAATATGAAGATGATGAGGATGAAGAATATGACGAGGAGGAATTTGAAGATAACGATCCTGATACTGTTCCTTATGGCGATCGCCCAAACATAAAATCCCAAAGTTCTAATCAAACAAAACGCGATCGCCCTCCCCTTGACGCAAAATTTATCAAGTAAGGGACAAGCACGAAAATAAAGTACCAACTATTTATGAGACTGGCTTCGATAATTCGGCAGGCTCATCACATCGCTCCGCTCAGCCATTGATGGCTGAGCGGAGTCGAAGCCATACCACTTGGTACTCTAATTTATTGCTGCTCCCTAATGCGTTTTTACCTACTCCCTTCGTGCCACAAGGTTAATTCTTGGGCATGAAGGAAGTATCTGAT
>CASBRC010000059.1 GCA_949128015.1 Synechococcales cyanobacterium PMM_0003 | reverse complement strand
GAACTGCACCTTGGCATAGGGAAACTGTCATTGTCAATAGCAGTCCCATCGTTAATAAAACTAAAGTTGGGAGAAAGCGATCGCGCAAAATTGAATAATTGCTAATTCTAAATTTCTGAACTATCATCGACTCAAATTAACCTAATAACTCTAATCCTATCTTTTACTATGGCGTTGTACGCTTCTACACACCAAACTCAGATGCGCTCTCAGTATTACTAGTCTGAGTTCCATAAAATAAACCAATAGCCATTGTCTTTCTCCTAGTTAAAAATTTGATTTAGAATGGTTTCCGATATCGCTCGGCACAGGCAATGGGCTTAAGCCCATTGTTTATAGAGTTAGAAATGACTTTTCCTTGAAATCTCGGTGCAATGTTAAATAGTGGTTTTTCCAACTAATTAATCCCTCAACCCGTAATTGATTTAACGCTCTAGTTATCGTCACTCTCGTTGAGCCAATTGTATCGGCGATATCTTGATGCGTCAGTTTAATGTCAATCGTGATCCCGCGATCGCAAGATTTGCCAAACTTTTCAGACAACCAAATTAGGCATTTCTTCAGCTTGAGATCAATTGTGCGGCAATGAGAAATACTCAGTAAATGTTGAGTCTGTTGGCAATGGGAAATAATCGCACTAGAAACTTGTTCCCATAAAATCGATGGTAATATTTCCACCTCGACATCATTTAAACACTGAATCTGATATGGCTCCAGCGTAGACATCAGACTACCAACAATATCGCCCTCGCTCCATAATCCTAATACAATCTGATTTCCATCCTCATCCCAAGTCATCGTCCGCACAATTCCAGCTTTGATCCGCCACAACACATCACTACGCAGTGGAACATATTCGTGACGCTTGAAGCAATAGCACTTGAGACCATGATTGAGAAGATGCAAAACTCTTGGTGGTGCGATCGGAATTGATAAATGGTTGTCTGCTAGTTTAACTAATGTAGAATTCATGATTTGAGCCTCTGTGTATTTATCCTCGATGTATTTATCTTTGTATCAAAGCCATCAGTACCCAGAAGTTAGCCAGATAAGTTAATGATGCGATCGCTAATAAACTGCCAAGAAGTATCGCCATAATTTTGTTCTCTAAGATTTTTTCTAGAAGCCTATTGCTATTAAAAGTGTGGCTTCGCCATACTTTTAATAGCAATAGAAAACAACTATTCAGCTTCGGCAGTCGCCATGTTTAGGGCGCGACTCACAAGGCTGAAGTCAAAGCCAACTGCCCTGAGCGCATGATACAAATGTCCTTGCAAGAAGAAAAATGCCAAGATGAAATGAGCATTAGCCAGCCAGCAGCGTGGTGTATGCGCTCCGAAGGGTAATGTCACTGTGTCAGCATAGAAAGGCATCACACTTAGCTTCACTTGCAGAACTTCGCCGTAAAACTCCACTGGATAAGCAAGGGTATTCACCGCGCAGAAATAGGAAGCGACAAATCCAGCTAGTGCAATCCCTCCCAATGAATAAGAGAGAATCGCTTCACTAGAGAAAATCAAGATCTTCTTTGCCCAAGCCAATGGTGGAATCACAATATGCCAAACTCCACCAGCCAAAAGCATGATTCCCACATAGATGTGACCACCAACTAGATCTTCTAAGCTGTTCACATCCGCAAAATGTGTTTGATAACCATAGATGACCAACGGATCGAGAGTCGGATCCGTCACAACTCTGACAGCGTGAATAGTTGAGTCATAGAGACCACCAAAATACATCGCCTTCGCCGCTAGCAATAATGCTCCTGCGCCCAAGAACAGTAAGTGATGTCCCAAAATAATCCCTAATTTGCGTGAGTCAGTCCATTCAAAATGGAAATTTTTTGCAAATCCCTTTAGTTCCTTCAGGCTAGCTGGGGTTTTGGTAAGGTGAAATAATGCTCCAGCCGCTAAAACTGCTGATGAGATCAGGTGCAATACACCAATTACAAAATAGGAATAAGTATCATTAATTACACCACCATCACCAACACCAAAACCTAAAGTAGCAAGATGGGGCAGTAAAATTAAACCTTGACTACCCATGGGTAAATCGGGTCTGTACCATGAAATTTCGTACAAGGTAAAAGCTCCTGCCCAGAAAGTGACTAATGCTGCTTGAGCAACATGAGCCACGATAAAAAGTCCAGATAGATCGGCAAAACGGGCATTTCCCGCCCACCAATCAGATTTAATATTTGTATTTTCAGAGATTTGCATAGCTACTTAGATCAACAATAAGTTATCAAAAATTTAGATTTTACGTTACAGCTAATAACAATTAGTCGCAATAAGTTTTCTTTGTTAATCGTACTAGAGAATTCTTTATTGAGAATTATTTTCATTAGAATCTTAACAAAACTTAATCATAATCTCAAAACTCAACAATTGGCAGTGCGGAGCAAAGCGCCGCCAATCCTTGAGTTTCGCTGTCTTTCTCTATGATTTTTGGTCTGGACGAAGAATTGTCCAGACTACTACTGGCGCACCGATCAGTGATGTAACTGAGTTGAGCGGCAGTAAAGTCTTGTTTGGTAATTGTGTAATTAAATCAGCCACGATCGCTAAATTAGCACCGACTAAGATCGTGGCTGGCAGCAAGATTCGACAATCAGCAGAACGAAATAAGGCGCGACATAAATGCGGCACGGCAACACCTAAAAAGGCGATCGGGCCACAAAAAGCGGTGACTGTTCCTGCAAGTAGCGCGATGTTAATCACGATGCCTAATCTAAGCCGCGATATTTTCGTACCAAGGCTACGGGCGTGCATCTCACCTAATAGCATCGTATTTAAGGGCTTAATGGAAGCGATCGCTAAAACTAATCCCACCGCAATTGTGCTGCATAGCAATGGCAGTCTTGCCACAGTCACACCTGCGAAACTGCCAAATGTCCAATTTAAATAGGATTGAATCCGTTCAGGAGAGCTAAAGTACAGCAAAATATCGACAATTGAGCCAACGCAATAGCCCATCATCAATCCCAATATCAAGAGTGTTGTCGAGTTCTGCACAAATCTGGAGGCGATCGCCACAATCGACATCGAAAATGCTGCGCCGATACAAGCAGAGACTAGAGTTGATTCACTGCCCAAACCGCCACTAATTTGACCGAGTGCTTCGGTTGCCAAAATTGCGATCGCAACGCCCAAGCTCGCGCCCGAACTAATTCCTAATACAAATGGTCCCGCTAAAGGATTACTAAATAGCACCTGCATTTGTAATCCACTTACCGACAGCGCCGCGCCGCAAAATATTGCAGTGAGCGCTTTGGGCAGTCGGAATTGCCAAAATATTTGCGCCCAGCCAGTATTTGGCGATTGATGAAAGATGATTTTGATCAGTTCAGGAATCGAAATCCAGACCGAGCCAACTACTAAACTTGCGATCGCACTCGCGCACAAGCTAATCATAATCGCTAAGAAAATTAACCAAATCCGATTGATTTTCAGGTTAGGTTTTAGATCAATCTTCATGGCGCAATCTCTTTGTAATAGAAGAGTTGATGCTCTGGCATTAATTCAGGATGAAAGATTTTGACCAGATCGGCAAGCACCACATCAGGATTGACAACGCCACTTTGCCAATAGTCACTACCGCCTTTGTTATTGACTCTGGCATTGCTATTAAACATCTTGCCAGTTTGCCAAGCCTGAAAATCACGATAGCGCACATCTGATTTAGGGATATCTTCGCGCTTTTGCCAGTCTTGACTGGTATTTAACCAAAAATCTGCTGATCGCCCACGCAGATAGACTGTCTCAAAACTAAGCGGATTGCTCCCTTCGCTAGGATCGTCTGCCCATAAATACTTAGCTCCAGCATCTTCTAAATACTTCGCTGCGTAGCTTTTACCACCTGCCATATGCCAAGTGCCATTACGATGAAATCCTGTCACCACGGTAGGCGCAGTTTTAGCGGTTTTGGCGATCGCTGCTACCTTCTCATATCTGGCGACGATTCCTGCAAACTCTTGATTAGCTTTATCCTCTTGATTAAAAAATAGCGCTGTAAACTTCAACCATTCGGCTCTTCCTAACGGTGAAGATTCCATATATTCCGCATTAATTGCAACTTTGAGCTTTGCTTCCAATAGCTTAGGGTGGCTATCAGTCGCAGGATTGCCAGTTCCATAAGTTGTAATTAAATCAGGACTGAGCATCAGTAATTTTTCAATATTAAAACTATTATTTCGCCCAACATCTTGCACGCCATTTTTGTCCAATTGCGTCTGCATTTTGGAGTCATAAACCATCTCTAAGGTAGTCATCGCTACAAGGCGATCGATTAACCCTAGTTTTTCTAAATGTGCTAAATGGGTAGTCGAGAGAATTGCCACAGTGCGGACAGGAACTTGAATAATTTGGTTTTCGTTAAAGCCAGTCGGATTTGGTGTACCACATTGAACTAGAGCATAGCGAAACTGTTCTTTAGCTCCTTTCCACGGTTGATTGACTGTGATTACCTTGTAATTTTTGTGATACTCGATGCTAAAGCCGATCGCGCGATCGACCTGAGACTTCACAGGAAAATAATCGCGATCGCTTTCATATTTTTCAACACAGCCATCACGTTGTTTGGCGATCGGGGCGATCGTGCAAGCATTTAAGGCTAAACCAACCAAACCCAAAACCAAATTTCTATTAAAAGCTTTGCGAAGCAAAGCTTTTAATAGAAATTTGGTTTTAATTAAATTTAAAAAACGTTTAATCATGGATAAATATGCTTTGCGATCGCAACTCCACCCACCACATGATCATCAACGATCTGCTTCGCGATTTCGGGCGTAACTCTGGTATACCAAGTCGCATCATCAGAATAGAACACCACAGGTCCCATCTTGCAGACTTCCAAACAGCCCGAAACACAAACTTCTAGATCCTCAATACCAGCTTCAGTCACCGCCGCTTGCAGCGCATCATAGATCGGCTGATAGTCACGCGATGGCAAGCAACGACTAGAGCGACAAACCGAGATATATCGCTTATTGAGCGGATTGCGATCGTAGGGAATCTCTTGTATTCCCAACACATAGGTATTTCTAAGCTCTTCGTATAGCTTCAATTTTTCCAGATTTGGTTTGCGTTCAGACAGCAAATCATCATTCTCACCAATAAATGGATTTGGCAAAAAGAAAGTCATCATCTTTACACCCACACCATTCCAGAACTGGATACCCCAACTGCGCGGCTCACCATCAGGATTAAGGCGGCGATAGAGAGCGGCGCGAGTGACTAGCCTTGCTTGACTCTGTTCTGGAGAGGTTTTCCGATCTGGTCCACCAAGATTTGGAGATAAGCAGAGATGTAAGTGCCAGCCTTCAGTGATGATGGTGAGATAGCCATCATAAAGCTTAAAAATTTTGGGCGCGGCGTTAAACTCTAGCTCTAACACACTGCCATCGACCATATGCCCGATGCCAATGTCTTTCCAGCGTTCTTGACAGATGTAGTGCAGCAATGGAGCCGTCACATCTAAATCAGTGGGAAAGAATTCATATTCGATTCTGCCACCATTGGGCAGATGCTCTATCTCAGAGAGATTAAGCGGGATCACGTTACGAGAAAATTTATTCATATTATTGTTTTTGTATTTAGATTTGAAGTATTAAAAGTATCGCGAAGCGATACTTTTAATACTTCAAATTTGGTTTTAATTAGAACTGGAAGCTCAAACTACTTCTAATTGTACGACCGCCATCGGGAAATCCTGCAAACAACTGAAAACGTTGATCGAAAAGATTTTCGATCCCGAAGGTGAGAATTATCTGCTTCGTAATCGGAGCGCGTAATCGCAAATCAAAAGTAGTAGCACCAGAGAGAAACTCAGTATTAGTATTATTAGTCGGATAGCCACTGAGCGAACTCATCAGTAATCCCAAATACCAACCTTGAGGGTTCTCATAGGATAGCCCCAAATTTAATTTGTCTCCACCTGCAAAGCGGAGTTCTTTGCCATTCTCACCAGCATTGACACTTGAGATAATCCGAGGATCGTTGAGAGTGTAGTTAGCCGACAGGAAAAAGTTCGGTACTAATTGCAGATTCAAAGATGCTTCTATACCATTAGTCACGACCTGTCCGAGGTTTTGAAAAGTTCCAGATATGCCATTTACGGGCGGCGCGATACGCTGAAAAGCAATCAGATTAGAAATATTATTAGAAAACGCAGTGAGTCTAAATAGTCCGATATCGCCCAACTTTTGATCGATGCCAATGTCATAGCTATCGCCAGTTTCGGGCGATAGATTGGGATTCCCAATATTTGTGGGATTAGCATTAAACAAATTAGCGATCGTGGGCGTGCGGAAGTTGCGAATGTAATTAGCACGAACTGTGGTGGAGTCAGTTAAGGCATATTTAATCCCGATCGCAGGAGTTGTCACTGAGCCATTAACTAAGCTGCTAAACTCTTGACGTAATCCTGCCGTAACACTCAATCTATCGGTGAGATCATTGCTGTATTGAGCAAACAAAGCTCCTTGAGAGATATTGGCGTTGTAGCTAGGAGTCGGCACATTAGTGACGAGATTTGTAGTCTCACTGACAGCATTAGTGGAACGATAG
>CASBRC010000058.1 GCA_949128015.1 Synechococcales cyanobacterium PMM_0003 | reverse complement strand
ATTCGTAGGGGCGAAGCATTCCCACCGATACTTATAAATTCTAAGATATTTTTATTTGGGAATGCTTCGCCCAAACCTCACAACGCAGGGACAACATATCATTTAAAGCGAAGAGGGTTAAGCATTTGCATAGTGAGATTGCAGTGATGAGCTGAGATATAGTGGCGCAAATGCTTAACCCCTACCAATGGGATATTCTTTCTCAGTAATTTTTTTAGGCTAAAAAAATATAGATTTTCAGGAGGAAATTTTGATGATGAGCTTAAATTTAGATGGTGACTCAGAACGTCATCTTGTGGCGATTCTCACGCAAGAAAATACGACGAGTTCTAAATTGATCGAGCGCCTATTAAGGGAATATTTGGAATCGATTCAACCTAAGAAAAATTTTCTAGAGCGTTTATTGTCAATGTAGGGGTAGAGCATTCCTGCCACAATTCATAAATTTTCAGATTATCTCAATACAGGAATGCTCTGCCCAACACCTTAGAACGCAGGGACAATTTGTCTGTGAAAGCATAGAGGGTTAAGCATTTGCGGATCGAAATTTCTGTTAGGTGTTAAAAATTGTGGCGCAAATGCTCAACCCCTACAAATCAATCACCAATCACCAATCACTAAATAAAATGACTAATATCAACGACCTCTTTCAATCTGCTTTAGACGATGGAACCCTTTCCAATGAATCTTTACAAGCACTTACCGTTTATGACCTTGGCGTACAAATCCAAGCAGGGCTTGGCATTCATGTTGATGATGTGATGTCCAGCGAAGTTGTACTGGTGACGATTATGCCTGATGATTCTGGCTCAATCCAGTATGGTGGCAATGCTCAAGCGGTACGCGGCGGACATAACTCCGTGATCGATGCGTTGACCTCTTCGCAGCAACAGGATAATATTCTCATCCACAATCGCTATTTAAATGGAACAGTTCTCTATCCCTATCGCCCGATCGCACAGGCGATCCGCATGGATACTAAGAATTACACGCCCAATCAAGGTACACCACTCTACGATCAAGCTGTGGTGCTATTAGGGACGGTATTAGCAAAATCGCAGGAATTTTCAGATAATGGCGTGCCAGTGCGTACCGTGACACTGATTATTACCGATGGTGATGACTGTCATTCGATGCGTCATGGGGCAAAAGATGTAGCTGCGATCGCAAAAGACATGTTACGAATGGAAAATCATATTATCGCGGCAATGGGTATTGATGATGGCTCAACGGATTTTCGGAAAGTTTTTCAAGATATGGGAATTCGCGATGAATGGATTCTCACACCTGCGAATAGCGATCGCGAAATTCGGAAAGCTTTCCAAGTTTTTTCACAGTCAGCAATGCGAGTGAGTCAGAGTGCAGCTAATTTTAATTCTCTAGGCGGATTTGGTGGTTAGTTTGTTCAGCGCACTAGGCGCTGAACAAATCTAGTCGATCTCGTTGGCAAACACCGTTGCGATCGCAAGTTTGGCATCGGTGCGAAATTCTTGCACATTCACGCGACTTAATAAAACCACCGCAAAAATCATCACCGCAGCTTCGCAGACAAATACAAAGCTATAGGCAAATATTTGCGTACCGAAGATTTTTTTACCAATATCTAGGACGATACCGCCTGAGAGCGTGGCGAGTCCTCTGGCGATCGCCTGAGAGAGTCCCCAAGCACCAATAAAAGTTCCTGCGGTTTCGGCTGCTGTGAGATCGAGCATCAGACTTAATGCGCCTGATGTGGTAATACCTGAAGCAAATCCAAATAAGGCTAGTGAAGCTTGCAACGCCCATGTTTTTTGGATAAAACCTGAAATCAAAAGTAAAGAGCAACTTGCAGCTACCAAGTAGCAACCTAGTTTTGTGGAAGTTACTTTGCCAAGGCGAGGAACGATTAAAAATCCTGAAGAACTCAATCCAATTAATGTGCCTATCCCAAAAGCAGCATTGAGCTGAGTTGTCGCACAAATGCTCATGCCGAATACAGCACCGCCAAATGGTTCCATGATGGCATCTTGCATAAAAATGCCGATCGTCATCATTAGCAAAAATGAGAAGAATAATCCCGTTTGTTTGCTCGCAGTTAATACTTTTAAAGCCTTACTGAGACTGAGTTTGTCTTCAGTAGCCGTAGTTCCATTGAGAATATGATTTTGCTCGACGCGCAATTTGTAACGGGAATATTTTTTCTCAATGCCATAGGTCGCAAAGAAAGCTAGACCGATTACCGCCACAGGAATAATTGTGAAAACTAAATTAATTGCTTTTTGTAATTGCGC
The DNA here is from genome assembly GCA_949128015.1 of Synechococcales cyanobacterium PMM_0003. Classification (GTDB taxonomy): domain Bacteria; phylum Cyanobacteriota; class Cyanobacteriia; order Pseudanabaenales; family Pseudanabaenaceae; genus Pseudanabaena. The sequence continues at coordinate 583 of CASBRC010000058.1, read as the reverse complement.
TAGGCGATCGCTATTTGCATAGATCGAAATCTCATTGGGCGACGCATCAGTGCAGGGTAAAAGTCTGGAAACTGCGATCGCACCAATCACAATTCCCACCATGAGCATCGACCAAACAATCCCTACTAATTTCGAGCGCTCCTCTTCGTCGGAGATATCGACTAGCAAAGCCGCAAAGGGCGTAGAGCTAAAGCTAATCGCCATTCCATAAAGTGCGAACATGGCTCCCAAAAAGATTACCCATCCGTAAGTAGCCCCATTCCACCCAATCTCATGGATGCTGCGTCCTAATTGCCACATCACTTGGGTCGTCAAAAAAGCAATCACGGCAAATACCACAGATCCAATCCAGACATAGCCTGAACGATGGGTTCCAAATATAGTTTTGGCATCAGAGGTTTGTCCAAACCAAACCCGCGTGGGTGATACAAACAGAGGCATGGCAATAAACCCTGCGGCGAGGGTCGCAGGAATCGTGAGTTCGTTAATCATCAGGCGGTTGAGTAGTCCTGCGATCAGTAAAGACATAATTCCTAAGCCCATCTGAAATAAGCCGATCCGAAACATTTGGATTAGTGGCAGT
>CASBRC010000057.1 GCA_949128015.1 Synechococcales cyanobacterium PMM_0003 | reverse complement strand
GCTTACGCATACCAACCACGAACAGAGGACATCGATAATACATGGCTCGAAAACGAACCCGTTCGCCAAATCATCCGCAAAATTAGCAGCACATTTTGGTTCTATCGCGAGATCATGCCCTACGCTGAAGACTGTGAAATAATTGATCCTGAGGATGTGCGCGAGAAGTTTAAAGAGAAAGTGCGATCGCATTACCTTAAGTATTTTTAAAAATCGCGAACTTCTTAACCATGCTCTAAAGCAAAAAAATGTAGCGCACGCGCAGCGTGCGCTACATTTTTTTGGGCTTTGGTTTTAATAACTTCCAGCTTTATTCGCAGTATTTTTGAGATTACCAGCGAAAAACATCGGGATGAATTTCTCAACAAAAGAAGTAGGATCTTTGTCCCAAGCTTTTTTAACTAGATCGATTCTCGTCTTCTGTAAGTCACTTGAGAACAGAGTCTGAGGAAGTTGATCGATCAAGTACTGAGGGCGTTGCCAAAGGGGAAGTGTATCGGCAATCTTCATCAAATTCTCCACGCGACGAACTTCTGCACCTGCAAGGACATCCATTCCCGATTCGTAGGCAGCTTGCTCGATCGCCGCATATTTGCGCTTAGCCGTATCGACTTTGGCGTGGAGAGCTTCACTCTTTTTACCAATTTCGGCAAGCTTGCGATTACCCCAACGGACATGCTCAATTTCTTCGGGCATGATTTTTTCGATGGTTTCGCGAATCTTGATGTTTTCAGGAGTCTGCTCAGATTTTTGCAGGGCGCGAATGTGGGCGGCGAAGTATTCGCAGCCACGCTTTTCAGTGACATTAATCGCAGCGAGAGCTTCGATAATACTGTCCTCAGCCGTGGTGATGGTGTCATAGCTGATGAAACGCTCAAACTCATCGATATAGGAAGTGCCAGGTGGTGTGCCAATGTCTTCACCGAGTTCATAGAGCAGGTCGGTCAACCAAACTGCATGACGGGCTTCATCGGCAACATGATGCGATAAATCTTTGATTAAGTCGCGGGGCTTACCATCGAGTCTTTCGATCAAGTCAGTCAAGTCTTTGCAGCTACGTTGTTCATTAAAGCGATAACGATTAATCGTGACCATGTGAATTTCACGTTGGCGCACAACTTGATCGAGGATATCTTGGGCGCTCAGTTGACCGCGAAGTTTGTGAGGATAGGCAACAGTCATTTTTTAAACCTAGATAATAACGTTAGGATGATTAGCGCTTAGTTGTGCTGATCCTAATAACTAATTTTAAACCGACTTGTAAAGAAGTGTGAAGACTGAATCTATATCTACTCCTTATGATTGGCTCGATCGCGGATTAGCCTCGATTCATAGAGCTAATTGGTATCGCTCTACACAAACGATCACGAGCAAGGCGGGGACGGTCGCCAAAGTCGATGGGCGCGAGATGTTGATGTTTGCTAGTAATAACTATTTAGGGCTAGCTGGCGATCAACGCTTAATCGATGCAGCGATCGCCGCTACCGAAAAATATGGCACTGGCTCAACGGGATCGCGACTTGTAACGGGACATCTGGCTTTGCATGAAGAGTTAGAAATTGCGATCGCAGATCTCAAAAATACAGAAGCAGCTTTGGTTTTTAGCTCTGGTTACTTAGCAAATTTGGGCGCAATATCAGCGATCGTCGGGCAGAGAGATTTGATTTTAGGAGATGCCTATAATCACTCTTGTTTAAAAAAAGGAGCGCTGATGAGTGGGGCAACTGCGATCGATTATCAGCATGTTAATTTGACCGATCTCACTGAAAAGTTGCAGCAGCACCGCGCTAACTATCGTCGTTGTTTAATCACTACTGACAGCGTGTTTAGTATGGATGGCGACCTTGCGCCATTACCAGCCATTATGGATCTCGCTGCCGAATATGACTGTATGGTGTTGGTCGATGAGGCTCATGGAACGGGGGTATTTGGCGATCGCGGTGGTGGGTTAACCAATGCATTGGGAATTCAGCAAGAGTTAATTCAAGTCGGGACGCTGAGCAAAGCTTTGGGAAGTTTGGGCGGTTATGTGGCTGGCTCCGCCAAATTGATCGATTATTTACGCAATCGGGCGGCGACTTGGATTTATACAACGGGGCTTTCACCTGCGGATACGGGCGCGGCGATTGCGGCGATTGAGATCGTCAAAACCGAACCGATGCGCCGTCAGCAGCTTTGGCAGAATGTGGCGATGCTCAAGCAAGGTTTACAAGAATTAGGGATTAATGCGATCGCATTTGATTCACCGATTATTGCGATCGCAGTTGGCGATATCTTAACGACATTACAAATGTCAGAACGATTACGAGACAATGGCATTTTTGCACCTGCAATTCGTCCGCCCACTGTGCCAACTGCACGAATTAGAATCACATTAATGGCAACCCATACGGCGGAACAGCTTCAAAAATTATTGCAATGTCTATAAAACCCCTTTGGAGCTAGGAATCATACTTGCCCTGCGTGGATCAACTTCTACAGCCATGCGTAAAGCACGGGCAAAAGCTTTAAAAGAAGCCTCGATAATGTGGTGGGAATTACCGCTCTGTAAAAGCCGGACATGCAATGTTATTTGCGCGTGATTGACGACGGCTTGATAAAACTCGCGGATTAGCTCTGTATCGTAAGTTCCTACACGCTG
>CASBRC010000056.1 GCA_949128015.1 Synechococcales cyanobacterium PMM_0003 | reverse complement strand
TCCAAATATATAAAATCAGGAGATTTGACACCTACTTCGGCTCTGATTTCGACTAATTCGGGTGACTCAAAAGAAATTCTTGGCATCTGCGATCGCAGTCCATGCGGAGAAATGGACAATTTTGTTTGGCTCGTTCTCATATTTGAACACCTGATACGATCGCTCTCCTGCCTCTCTACGAATATCCGCAGCATCGTCAAAAACTTTTTTCCAAGTGGGGTAGTCTGAGACTTCGTGGATAATCAAACCGTACTACATAAACATTTTAGGGATGCTTCTTTATGAATATGAAGAAAAATATGTATCCATCCCCGATCTAAGCGGTGTTGATTTGCTCAAAGCATTAATCAATAAGTTAGGGCTGCAAAAAAAAGACCTAGTTCCAATTTTTAAAACTGAGTCGATAGTGTCAGCAGTCCTCAATGGTAAGCGTAAATCCACAGTAGAACATAGGGCGTTACACCTTACCACTTTTCTAAGAATAGGCTTCAATTAAGCCATGTTGCAACGCATAACGGACTAATTCGGTGCGGCTACTTGTGCCAGTTTTGCCAAATAGACGACTGACATATTTCTCCACGTTACGAATGGTTGTGCCAAGACGCTTAGCGATTTCTTTATTCATCAAGCCCTCAACTACAAGCTCCAAAACGCTCTGTTCACGGGGAGTAAACTCAAGCTTGATCGGCGGCGGGGTGACATTAATCGCGGGCTTTTGTTTGAGCAATGCTTTGATTTCGGCAAGTTGTCCCGCTAGATCGGTTATTTCAGAGGTGTTGCTATTGGCGGTGACGGCTTGGATGGCTCGACGTGCAATCAAATTTTCCGCGATCGCAACTAGCTCATCAGGATCAAAAGGCTTGGACAAATAGGCATCACAACCCGCGTTATAGCCTTCAATGCGATCCTTTGTCATGCCTTTAGCCGTCAAAAACACTACAGGCAAATTTAAAAACCGCACGTCTCCGCGCATTTGCTTTAGAAACTCATACCCACTTACCTGCGGCATCATGATGTCCGAAATTACAAGATCAGGGGTAAATTGTTCTAGCAGTTGCCATGCATCTCTTGCATTGTTGGCAACCTGCACCGCAAAGCCACTATCTTCGAGATAAGCTTGCACCGCCTCTCTCAATCCTGGTTCATCATCTACAAGCAGGATATGTCCTGACATAATTACCCTTAATTATTATGCGATCGCAATATCTAACAATATATATCAATCGATCCCGCTTAACATCAAAGGCGGCGTTTACAGCGCTTTGCGCTGCCATAAAACCCAGATAATTTTTTAAAAGTGCCGCGAAGCGGCACTTTTAAAAAATTATCTGGATCACTCAAACCATCAATAGGCTGTGATGCCGCCTTTAGTATCTATACGCTAACTAATACTTGTCCATTCTCGATTTTGGCAATGTAGCGTTTAAGCGGTTTATCCGCAGGCCCTCGGTTAACAGCACCGTTCGCGCCAAACTTAGCATCATGGCAAGGACAGAGAAACTCTTTGCTTGCAGCCGTCCATGCGACAGTACAACCATTGTGGGTGCAGGTCGGGTTTACTGCTAACAATTTTTTTGCATCTTGCGGATCGCGGACTACGGCAATTTGTTTGTCATCGGACAGCAAACTACCAGCCTTGTCTAGTTGGGCAACAGTACCGATCGCTTTAAAACTACCGCTAGGCGCAGCAGCCACGCTTTCGGGAGCAGGTGCAGGTGATGACGCAGTAGGGGTGGTAGCTTCACTACAGCCGATTAACGATGAGGGAAGAAGGCTTGCCAACCATCCTAAACCAAACCAAGAAAGTAACTTACGGCGATTCAGATTCATATTTTTTTCTATGCGTTAGCTAAATATTTAGTGCAAACATTAACTCAGTTTCGATAATCCAGTATTGCGATCGCCATACTGCATATCTAGATTATAGATATCAGAATCAAGGTTGGGGCATATAGAAGCCTTAAATCAAACATACATAAAGCTGTAAACATCAGCATTCATGCTGTATACAAACGATCGCACTGATCGCTATACATAAAGAAACCTTAAAACCCCAAAAGCTGTGGCGCACGCTGCGCGTGCGCCACAGCTTTTTGACTTTTGGGTTTTATTTCGCCGAGCTACTTAATGTTTACTAGGGTTGACATGCTTCCATGCAAACAATTTCTGAAAGTGTCGATCGCCTTCAAAATGCAAAAATGAATGCAAAAATGAATGCAAACCAAGAAACAGAGCTTAATACTTGCCTAAAATTCGAGATCGATCCACAAACTATGGGCTTACTTGAAAGTGAGTTCACTCAAGAAGTTTTGACGATTAATGCAACGCATATTAGGTCTGTCCCGAATAAACCATCTTGTATATTAGGTATATTAAGTCGCCGCCGCCGCGTCTATTGGGCGATCGACTTAGCGATGCTATTGGGTTTGCAGCCACTAGATCAAAATATCGGACTTTATCAAGTAATTCTGACATCAGTGCAAGAACTTTCTCTCGCTCTGATCGTGCCTAAAATTTTGGGAGTTGTCCATATTTCGAGCGATCGCCTTGAGCAGAATATTAATTTTGTTCCAGCGACACTTAGACCCTATCTCAAAGGTTACATTAGTGAAAAGGAAGAATTATCTTATTTACTAAAAGCCGAAAGTATTGTGCAATCAGCAATTTTACATTCTTGATTTTCTGTTAATGATCCCATGGAATCCTGCCGCAACGTCCTGCTCGAATTTGTTTATAGAGAAGCCAATGCTCAAATTCAGGGCTTAGGTAGCGGCATTAGGTATAAATATAATATTGACGAGGTAATTGCCTATGCATTAAATAGACTGCCGCCAATGTTTGCCTCCACAGAGGTTGGCTTACAGACCAAGAGGCAAGAATGTATCGCCATACAAGCCGATATTACAAAAGCTACTCGTCAAGCATTGATAGGAGTGCGTCGCGATCCATTACGAGAACCACAACCACTTGAAGATATTGAGTTAGCTAATGCACCCTATGCTTTGCTTGATGTGCAAGAGCAGCTAGGTTGGAAGAATCTGATTTGGTATGATTTGCCCAAAGCCCTAGAGGGCGAATTAGAAAGTGCGATCGCTAAATATAATTCTGGTAACTTATCGCCGCGTATGAGTAAATATGGATCTTTGAAGTCTCGGCAGATAAATCCGCAAACATATCTTAATAAGTCCAAGTCTACGCAAAAATGCAGTGTCGCTCCTGAGTCCAAACAAAAGGAATATGACGTTTACATGATTGAGTCGAATCAGCTAATCCATTCCTTAGAGCGACTAGTGATCAGAATGGCGCAAAACCGAGCGCAAAGTTTTCCAAAATCCGATTTGCGGTTCATCCGACTCGAAGATGTACTCGCAAAAACTTTAAATCGTTTACCAGCCCTGTACGCTACATCGACTAAGGGGCTTGGTCACTTACGTCATTACGCCCAAATGAATATTGGTTCAGAAGTGGCGATCATTGTGCATGAGTCGATGCTAGAAGCTCGCAATGCTAGTTACCAAAGAATCGACCCTTTGATGTTCTCTAAAATTCGATATGAAAGAGAACAAGCTCTAGCTAAAGTTAGTAAGTTACTGCTTGGACGGGAAGTAAAGTGGCAAAATCTCAACGAAATCGTGGCAAAATCTCTAGAGCTTGCCAAATCGGGGAAAGTTATTTGGGAGCGATCGCAAGTTATCAACACCCCTCTTTAGCCCTCCCCTTGCAAAACTACGGTGTAGACACAAGTCCAAATCACCATAAATGCCCTGCAATAAATTGCGGGCTAAAAGCTAAAACCCGTTGAAACGGGTTAAAAGCATCTCAAAAACAATATTTTATTCAGTCAGTTTCAACTGAC
>CASBRC010000055.1 GCA_949128015.1 Synechococcales cyanobacterium PMM_0003 | reverse complement strand
GGCGCTGCAAACCCCAAAATTGGTTTTTTGAAAGGCGGCGCGAAGCGCCGCCTTTCATTTTAAGATGAGATTTTTTTTTGTAGTAACAATTTTCTTGGTTGCCCTAGTAACCAATAATTGACATTACCTTCTTGGCTATGTAGTTGATAGCCACTGCGATCGTAGAGGTTGCGAGCAGGATAATTATTTTCCAGTACATGCATATACGATCGCGAAAAGCCCCATTGTTTAATCGTTTGTTCTGCTGCTAGCAAAAGTTGTTTGGCTGCGCCACGCCGTCGCCATTGAGGATGTACTGCCAAATTAAAAATATAGGGATACTGCTGCCTATCGCTCCACAGCCTATCGCTCCACAGCCAAAATTCACGGTATGTCTTAGTCGGCACATAGCGCATACAAATTTCAAGGGATGCGATCGCATGAAATTTATTAGCAGGATGGGTCGCGACGAGGCAGACATAGCAAGGTGTTTTTTCACTAAAGCGACTACTGATATCGAGCATGATGCCGTATCGCAAAAGTGGATATGCCCAATCCGTAAAATATCGCTGCAAAGAATTGACTTGGCGATTGGCGCTACGATAAAAGCTCTCGGTCAAGATGTCGGATACATGACCAACATCTTTAGAGTTAGCGTGACGAATTATAAATGCAGATGATGGGCTTGGCACATTTAGCGCTAACGGCTTAGCGAAAATAATTTAACGATCTCAGTTATTATCGCTAAAGAGCGTTAATTACTGAATAATTAAACCCCAAAAAGTTGTGGCTTATGCGCCATAATTTTTTGGGATCAGGGTTTTATTTCGTTATCTATATTAGTCCCGTTATTTTTAGCCAGCGATCGCAATGACCAATTCCGACAAGCCCATCTATGTTCCTAATCCAAGCATCCGTCCTCGCAAGCAATTTGGACAACATTGGTTGCGGAGTGATGATGTGCTTAATAAAATTTTGCGGGCGGGGAAGTTGCAACCTAGCGATCGCATTTTAGAGATTGGGCCAGGTACTGGCAATCTCACCCGTTTACTTCTGCCCTTTGTCGAGTCACTCACGGCGGTAGAAATCGATCGCGATCTTTGCGAAAAGCTGCGTAAGACGATGACGCAAAAGAATTTTCAACTTATTGAAGGGAGTATTCTCGATATTCCCTTGCCACCACAAACCAATAAAGTAATCGCCAATATTCCCTACAACATCACAGGCGAAATTCTGAAAAGGCTATTGGGAACTCTCTCGGAGCCAATTCAGCAATTTGAGCAAATTGTGCTGCTTGTCCAAAAAGAAATCGGCGATCGCCTTGCGGCTAAGGCTGGACATAAGGCTTACAATGCTCTCAGTGTGAAGATTCAATATCTTGCAGAATGTCAGTTTATTTGTGATGTTCCTGCTACTGCCTTCTATCCACCTCCAAAAGTTAATTCGGCGGTTGTCCGCATTCTTCCGCGTCCTCCAGTGACTCCTGCTAGCGATCCGAAGTTCTTAGAGCGTTTACTCACACTTGGTTTTGCGACTAAACGGAAGATGTTGCGAAATAATTTGATTTCAGAAATCGATCGCGATCAGTTGGTGCTTATTTTGGAGTCAATGGGTATTAATGGACAAGTGAGAGCTGAGGATCTAGATGTTGCTCAATGGGTTGCGTTGAGTGAAGCCGTAATCAAGTCAAAATAAAGCCCAAAAAGATATAGCGCACTCGCAGCGTGCGCTATATCTTTTTGGGCTTTAGGTTTCAATCCATTCCCGATCGCAAAAAATGCTGACCAATAAAATGGAAGACTGTCAAGTATTTTGTGTAAAGTCTGAGGGCTAGAGATGGAGGCGGTCTTCAAAGAGGATTGCAAAGCGATTAAGGGCAGGTTTCCCATCCTTAATCGGCATCGTCCACTTCTTAGAAATATGCTGCATCGCCAAGTAGACTAAACATCTAAAAACCGAAAGCGGTTATATGGCGCAGTTGATTGAATTGGGGGTCTATTATTTGATTACTTGAAGTCTGTTTACTTTAAGAGTGAATTTACCGCCACTACTGCCACCAAAGGACGAAACTCGCACAATATAATTGCCTGATTGACGCACTTTGAAAAAGATGAGGGAATTGCTGCTTTCACCGACGGCATCATCATTTTCAGCAACAACTTCGCCTTTGCTATTCAATAGACTCAATACTGTATCAAAATTTCCAGAATTTACCTCAATCTCCAACCGCTCATCTTTCTGGACATTAATTTCATAGTCACGGGCGAAACCTTTTTGACCCGTAGGAATATCTTTGTCTGTGAGAATATCGTTAACATCTACCCCACTAGTGATCGCAGTTGGCTTGTATACAGAACTACGCATTTGGGCAAAAGATGCAGGTGCAAAGGTAGCTAGACTGATATAAATTGTACTCACTCCCATAATCAGCCCAGTAAAAATTCTTGTAACCAAGTATTGTGGATAGTAATGATCAAACAAAATTAGATGTTTCACGAAACTTCTTTTAATTCAGCAAATTTCAATTGTAGCTGAGTAGAATCTACTGTGGCATTAGATGTGCTATTTGGAAATGGTAATTCTTTGCGTAATGGAGCTTTGATCGTTGGCACAATCTGAATTTTTCCATAAAAATCTGCTTGAAATAATTCCACTTTGGATTGTGAAGACATCAGCAATAAGCCCCAAAATACGCCCACACGATCATTAAATACGGCAGCTAGGTCAGATATTTCAATCTCCTCATCGGGATGCAGCAAAAAGTAACGCTCAATTTCTTCGACCATCTCCGATAAGTTTTCTTTGTGAGCTAGCTGCGCGATCGCTTTCATCGCTGCTCGCCTTGCCACTTTGCCTTGCATCTGGCGCTTGGCTGGTTTACTCGTTTTGCGATCGACGATTTCTGCGATCGCCTCGATCTGCGCGATTAATTCTTCTAGGGTAATGCGCCGCGCCTTTGGCGGTAAAGCGACAGGCAGTCGGCGCAAGCGTTTGTCAAAATCTGTAGGTAATCGCATAGAGTCTGTGATGACCTCAGAATCTAATTCTTCTATATCACCATCGGCAGCATCTTCCTGCTCGTAGGCGGATTGAATATCCGATAATGAATTTGCCTTGAGTAATACGAGCATGGAGGCATAGAGCATCGCCTGCCCTGAGTCATATAAATCGCGGCGATCGCTAACAATTAGCCGTGACAAAAAGCGATCGACCACATCGATCACCTGCACATCCCAAGGATTAATCTCGCCTCGTTCAGCAAGATCGATCAATAGAGCAATTGCATCTTTGGTAACTGATTCGGCGATCGATAGAGTCATGAAGCTTACAAGAAGCGGATGTTTAAAAATATCATCGATTGCAGTGAAATAGTCAGAAAATCTAAAAATTAAAATATAAGGTGCATTTGCACCTTATATTTTAATTTTTAGATTTGTCTTCATCGATCTCAACATCGATCGCAGTTGCAGAAACCAAGCGCTTGCGCTCCTCAATTTCAACGCTTAAATTCTGCACAGTTTCTTGTAGATTTTGAATCTGCACGTTTTTATTACGCATATCAATAGATTTTTGCAGTCCAGACCAGATGCTAAATATCCAAGCTAAAACCGCACCTAGACCCATTGCCAAGATTAGTTCAACGGAGATCGGAGCAGACACCTTAAGCTGAGGGACGATTTGGATGGAGGCTGCGGATGTATTCTCCAAAGCAAATAATACTAAAGCAAGCGCAAAGATAAAAAAGACAACGAAATTAATCTGGCGCACAGTAGTTAGCTCTCATTTGTAAATTCCTAGCTTATGGTTTACCAAACTATGTTCATAATGTCCACTTTCCTTTTGCTGGAAAAGTCTAGACTTTGATCGCAGTTTTGCGTACCCCTGATATTTTGGACTTATTCTGTTTAATCTCTTCTTCTGTCAAAGGCACAATATCAATGTGATTAAATAATGTCGTGACAAAGGTGAATAATAAAAAAGGTAGAGAAGTCACTACGATCAAACCTACCGCACCAAAGGAATAAATTGGTTTACTCATTAGCGATAGAGCCGATGCTAGAGCCAAAAAGATTACGCCTAACCAGACAATTACCTGACCCAAAATATCACCGAGGGTAAGGGTACAAACAAAGCGATACTTACCAATGTCGTTCATCATATTCCACCAATTAGGATAGTTTTTAAAGCTTTATTTATCAATTAATTCATTGTGTTGAAACCCAAAAAGCTGGATCTCATGCTGCGCTTGCTGCCCAGCTTTTTAGGTTTTGGGTTTTATTAATTACTTAGTTCACAGTATACGAACCGTAATTAAGTTTTAGGGTTACGTTTTATTGAGAATGATCACCAGACCTCTACTTAATTTTGGATAAAAAACTATGTGGGATGAAATTGCGATCGCTATTTCACAAGCGACGGGAGCCAAATTTATTTGCGATCGCCGCCAAGCACAGTCGGGTGGCTGCATCAATCAAGCGACTCGATTATCAGATGGTCAGCGTCAGTTTTTTGTGAAAACTAATATTGCCAATTGTTTAGACATGTTTACAGCCGAAGCGATCGCACTGAAGCAAATGTATGCAACCCAGACGATCCGCGTACCACAACCAATATGTTGGGGAATCGCTGATGATGCGGCTTACTTGGTGTTGGAAAATCTAGATTTAGGCTGCCGCCAAGATTGGGAAGCAATGGGGCGCAATCTAGCGGCGATGCATCGGGTAACTTGCGATCGCGGCTTTGGTTGGGATCGCGATAATGTAATTGGCTCAACGCCACAGATTAATAACTGGACAAATAGTTGGATCGATTTTTGGATGGAATATCGGCTAGCTTTTCAGATTAGTTTAGCTAAACGTAAAGGTTGGCGCTGTAATATTTCTGAACAAAAAATCTATACTTCTTCGGCACAATTTTTTGATAATTATCAACCGCAACCTTCAATGGTGCATGGCGATCTATGGTCGGGAAATGCTGCATTTGTGGATGGTGAACCCGTAATTTTCGATCCTGCACTATATTTTGGCGATCGCGAAGTTGATTTGGCGATGACCGAATTATTTGGCGGATTCCCATCACAGTTTTATCGCGCTTATCAAGTTGCTTATCCGCTTGATGCAGGCTATCAACAACGCAAAACTATTTACAATCTCTATCACATTCTCAATCATTTCAATCTCTTCGGCGGTGGCTATGGCTCACAAGTCAATCGGATGATCGAGTCTATTTGCAAATAAGTAGCTAGCATTGGCGTGCGCTACTGCTAGCTACTTACGGTATTTTTTACGTTATGAAAGCTGGAGATCGACAATTATCGAACAATGCGATCGCATTACTCTCCATTTAGCAGATAATCCCACTTTAAAGTCCTATCTTGATCAAGCGGTAATTGATGCTTATAAATTAGCACAGTCGTTAATTGTGAGAGAAACGCCTCTTGACTATCCAGATTTACCGTCAGATTGTCCTTATACAGTCAGCCAAATTCTTGATCCTACAGATAGAATTTTTAAACAAAAAAGGGGCGCTTCGCGCCCCTTTTTATTATCCTCTTAGCTTTTTAGATTCAACCAGCATTGAATCAATTAGCGGCTGGAGAATCAACTCCATGGCAAAGCCCATTTTGCCACCAGGGACAACCAAAGTAGTATGGCGTGACATGAATGAATCATGAATCATGTCTAATAGGTAAGGGAAGTCAATCTTGAACTTCTCACGGAAGCAACGATTGGTGTGGATCACAACAAGGCTTTCGTCAAGAGTCGGGATATCGCGACAGATGAAAGGATTGGAAGTGTCAACTGTAGAAACACGCTGGAAATTAATGTGAGTGTTGGAAAACTGCGGCGCGATGTAATTTACATAGTCTGGCATACGACGCAAAATCGTATCAACGATCGCCTCAGCACTATAACCACGCTCAGCATTATCACGATGGATTTTTTGAATCCATTCCAAATTTACAATCGGAACTACACCAACTAGTAAATCAACATGCTGCGCTACGTCAATATCTTTGGCAACAATGCCACCGTGCAGCCCTTCATAAAAAAGCATATCTGTGCCAGATTCGATGCTTTCCCAAGGGGTGAATTCACCAGCTTTTGATTCAGTACCTAGGCGACCATTGTGGTGCTCAGCTTCTTCGGGACTGTGGAGATAGTAACGTCTTTGACCATTACCTGTTTCGCCATATTCATAGAAGAGTGATTCTAGCTTGTCTAACACGTTTGCTTCTAAGCCGAAGTGACTCATGTTGCGACCTTCTTCAGAAGCTTTTTTCATCACTTCGCGCATTTCTACGCGATTGTATCTGTGATAGCTATCGCCTTCGACGATCGCCGCCTTGATCTTTTGCATTGTGAAGATATGCTCAAAAGCACGTTTAACAGTACTAGTGCCAGCTCCAGATGAACCTGTTACAGAAATAACTGGATGTTTTTTAGACAAATTTTTTCTCCTTAAATTTTGTTTAGTTAATTTGTTTTGATTAGCGTAATCGCGATCGCACGTAGACGAAGAGTCACAAAAAATATTAAAACTACTATACCTTTGTATATAGCGCCCCGAAAAGTAAAATCTAGGGCAAACCTTGAAGACATGGTTTCTGACCTATCTAAATTACCGCAAAAATTTACTGAACCTTTGACTATTGGCAATGTCACTCTTCAAAGTCGGGTGCTGCAATCGCCATTGTCAGGGGTGACAGATTTGGTGTTTCGGCGTTTGGTGCGGCGCTATGCTCCTGATTCGATGCTGTATACCGAGATGATCAGCGCTACAGATTTACATCACAGGTCGGCTTTGCCCAAGTTGATGGAGATTGATCGCTATGAAACGCCAATTAGTATCCAGCTTTTTGATTGTCGTCCCGATTTCCTCGCTGAGGCGGCGCAAAAGGCTGCTGCTGAGGGCGCAGACACGGTGGATATTAATATGGGTTGCCCCGTTAATAAAATTACGAAAAAGGGCGGCGGATCGTCTTTGCTGCGTCAGCCTGAACTTGCCGTACAGATTGTGCGCTCTGTGGTTGAGGCTGTTGATATACCCGTCACCGTGAAAACGCGCATCGGTTGGGATGATGCCGAAATTACAATTTTGGACTTTGCGAAGCGGATGGAGGATGCTGGGGCAAAGATGATCACTGTCCATGCCAGAACCCGATCGCAAGGATATACAGGCAACGCTAATTGGGAATGGATTCGCAAGGTTAAAGAGGTACTGACGATTCCTGTAATTGCCAATGGTGATATTTTTTCGGTAGATGCGGCGATCGCTTGTTTAGCGCAAACGGGCGCGGATGGGGTGATGTGTTCGCGGGGAACTTTGGGCTATCCATTTTTGGTTGGCGAGGTTGATCATTTTTTAAAAACAGGTGAATATTTACCGAAGCCAACACCTATTGAGTGTTTACAAGTTGCCAAAGAGCATTTACAAGGGCTGTGGGATTACAAAGGCATACGCGGTATTCGTCAATCCCGCAAACATATGACTTGGTACGCTAAGGGATTTATCGGTGCGGCGGCGCTGCGCGATCGCCTCTGTCGGATTGAGTCGGTGCAAGATGGTATGGATTGTCTGGATTTTGCGATCGCGCAATTGGCTAATCATCAGGATGATTTTGTGGCGATCGCGCCTGAAGATATGGCAGAAACGATCGCCATGAAGCAATAATATCTGTAACTATAATTTGTGCCGTGCTTTGCACGGCACAAATCGCGTAATTTTATCAAAAAGCATCATGCAAATATTTAGCCGCCGTAACTTGCGCCTGTTTATCATCATTTTTGTGGCAACAGTGCTAATGTTTGCGCTGGGGTGGTTTATATTTTTACGCCCCGAAATTTCTACGCTTAATAAAACCGCGCAAACGGCTGGTTCTAGCCTTCAAAATATCACCCTCACAGAATTTGATGCTAATGGAAAGCTGCTCTGGGAAATTACTTCTAAACGCGCTAACTATCGTGAAGATCGCAAAATTGCCGATGTTGAAGATGTAAAGGGAAAATTTTATCGCGATGGTGAACCCCTAATGGAAGCAACTGGCGATAAAGGAACCATCGATCAAGCTAGCAAAGCGATCTCACTTGAAGGAAATGTTAAGGCGATCGCAATTCAAGAAAAAATCAATATGAAAGCCGATCGCATGGTCTGGAAATCATCAGAGGATCTGCTCAAAGCCACAGGCAACATTCAGATCGATAAGCCTGAAGACAAGCTGACCATGACGGGCAAGGAACTAACAGCTAAACCTAGTACCAATGTCTATAGCTTGGAGAAACAAGTAGTTGTCATCGCGGTTGAGCCACCACTAGAAATGAAGAGCGAAAAAGTTACTTGGGACGCGAAGCGCGATCGCGTGTTTACGGATGTTCCTATTTCGGTGATCCAAGTCAAAGATAAAATGCAATTAACGGCAAATAAAGGTAATTGGGATATTCAGAAAAAGGAAGTTACCTTCACGGGTGATATTAAAGCTAAAGATCCGAAACTAGATGTTGACCTTGAAACATCTCAGGCAGTCTGGAATCTTGAAAAACAATTAGTAACTCTGCCAGTTGCCTTCACAGGAACGAGTAAGAGTCGGGGTATTGTCGTCAAAGCCCAGAAGGGATCAGCACAAATAGAAAAAGAACAGATTAATCTTACGGGACAAGTATCGGCAAGTTTTAGTTCGTCTCAGGGTGTGGTAAATGCTGATCAGGTGGAATGGTTAATTCCGACGAAAACGATTACGGCAAATGGCAATATCGTCTATCAACAACCTGATAAAAACCTCAATATCAGAGGCGATCGCGCTGTGGCAAATCTCGAACAGCAAACTGTCTCGGTCACAGGTGCAAATGTCCTGTCAACATTGAATCCCTAAAAACCTCACCCCTAGCCCCTCTCCTTGCAAAGGAGAGGGGAACAAGAAAAAACTCTGGCTCCCCTTCTCCTTGCAAAGGAGAGGGGTTGGGGGATGTGGTGCATTTTTTTCCACGTAACAGCAGCGTTTAATCAAAAGGCAGCGCTTCGCGCTGCCTTTTGATTAAACAGATCGCGTCATTTGAACGCGATAACGTTCTTTTTTGGTAATCATAATTTCACCGACGGTGACTCGCCCTTTGCCCCGAATGGCAATCAGATCACCAGTTTTGAGCTGATAATTTGGCTGAGAAACGGGTTTCCAGTTGACGCGCACATCGTCACCATTGATCAAATCGACCATTTTACTGCGCGACATCCCAAAGCCAAACGAGGCGATCGCATCTAGCCTTAAAGAGGCTTCAGTAGAGGTGAGTTCCTTGGTGACGGGTACGCGAATTTTGAGATCCTCAAATGCGATCGCAGTCACCTTGACGGGAACTGTCCGTACTTGATTGAAATGGATTTGCAGATACTCCATTAGCTCTGGTACGACGATCGCCTGTGCGCCCTTTTCACCTAAGACATTCACATCACCAACCTTTTGACGCTCGATACCCGTACCAAGGATTGCGCCAAGGAAATCGCGATGGGTTGCGGTGTCAAACAGGAAATTTCCTGAAATCGAAATCGGCGTGAGGCTGACCATTGAGATATCAAGGGGCAACTCCGCACGCGCGATCGCTAATCTTTGGCGTTCGGATTGCTCATAACCACCCCATGCTAAGCAGTGGATTTCGGTCATTTTGCCAAATATTTGCAATGCTTCCGTAATTTCGGGCGGAGATAAGAAATCGCTGCAAACGACATCCCAAGTCTGAATAGCACGATCTGCTAAATCTAGCAGTCGGCTTAGGGTTTCTCTATTTTCAGCATGATTGAGTAGGTCACGGGGTAGCATTAAATTTCGTCAAATTCCTCTTCGGGAATGCGTTGTTTGGACTTGTCTGGGATTTTGGTTTCGCCCCAAGCATCACGGATCTGCTGTTGGGTTTCATTACGAAAATTAGTCTTTGGTGATTCTAAATAATCATCCTCAAAATCATCATATTCATCGTCATAATCGTCAATCGGTGCTGGTGGCGGTACGATCGGACGTGATGGCGGCTCAGGTCTGATTTCGGCTCTAGCTTGGCGACGTTGTTGCTGTGGAGGGTTTACAGGGACGCGCTCTTCAGCCCAATTATCGCCATCATCCCATGATTGTTCTTGACGATAGACGGGACGTTGCTGCTGCGGTGGTGGGGAATAAGTGCTTCTTGCGCCCGATGACAGGGCGTTATCGCGAATTGCTGTTGATGGCGGCATGTAGTCATCCTCGAAGTCATCTTCCCAAGGTGCTTTGCCTAGTCCTAGACGCTCTAGCAACCCCCTACTAAGTTGGGTCATCCGATCTTCCATGCCTTCGGTGACAATAATGCGATCGCGACCTACGGCGATGATTTCATTCACGTCAAGCTCATAGGTACTAATCAGGCTAGCAGGAATAATCGGATTACCAATTGAGGCGACGATTAAAAACAGCAAATCACCTGTCTCAGGGTCAAATTTAAAATCGCGGACTTTACCCAGCAGCTCACCCGACTCCGTGACGACTTCATTGTTAATCAGGGTGGTGTAGCGCTCAGTAATTAAGATATCTTCGAGTACCGACTCGTCATCCACCAAAATCGCGTCTGGCCCCAGCAAATCAATATTGCTGAGGGACATAAAAAATGTGTCACCTATGCCGATCGGTGTACCTGGAATAAAGCGTTCAGCGACAGTTACGCCCGTAACGCTGCGCTGATCGACATCTAGCCAAATTTGTGTGACGATGCCAAGCCGAATTGCCGATCGCTTGCTAAAGACTTGTAAACCCAATACGGCGGCCCGTTGACGAAGATTTTCCGATTGCATCATGGCGGTGACGTGACTCTAAAAAGATTCCCAAACAATCCCCAACGGGTGGGGCATGAACTAAACAGGACGGTAAATACCTAAGTAATGATTTTAGCAGACTAGATCCCCGTCGTCATTTTAAGGTTGTTACAGTTAACCGCCCTGCCATAAAAGATATTGCGATCGCAGTTACTTAAAAGCATCGCGTTCCTCTGGTTCCACATCAGCCATTTTTGCCAAAATCCTCTCAAAAGCATCTCAACTACTACGTTTTGCTTTTTCTTCCATATATCCCTTAGTTAAACAATCTGAAAGCTGAGACGATAATGCGGTCCACTCCTGACTTAACAAATGCAGATGAGAGAACTATGGGAACGAAATTAAGACAGGAGATTTGTCACAACAAGAGAAAACTGAACTAGATCGTTATTTGCTTTTAGAGAATTGGGTACGACTTGCCAAAGCCAATGTCTACAAAGAACTAAACTAATATCTTTCAAATTTCATCAGGATTCACACCAATTGATCGGAGATATGTCGCCAGCTT
>CASBRC010000054.1 GCA_949128015.1 Synechococcales cyanobacterium PMM_0003 | reverse complement strand
TGCGATCGCGTTAATGTTAGCGATTCTGGTATAATACAAATCTAAAAAATAAATGTTTTAAAAATCGATACCTTTAGGGCTTTTAAAGTTAATCCATTAAGAAAATTTAAGAAACATCAATGCAACTCACACATCGTCCTCGCCGCCTCCGTCGTAATCCTTCTATCCGTAGCCTTGTTAGAGAGAATCATCTATCAGTAGACGACTTTATCTATCCAATGTTCGTTATGGAAGGAGAGAATAGTCGTGTTGAAATTCCTTCGATGCCAGAAGCATATCGCTTCACCCTCGATCTATTAGTTAAAGAAATAGAAGAGATTTATGCGTTAGGAATTAAGGCGATCGCAATTTTTCCTGCTGTACCTGAAGAGAAAAAAGACCTTGCTGGTAGCGAAAGTTTTAACCCTGAAGGTTTAGCACAGCGAGCAGTGCGTGCGATTAAAGCTGTCGTGCCAGATATAATCATTTTTACTGATGTTGCCCTCGATCCTTTCACCACTCATGGACATGATGGCATCATTGATAACAATGGTGTAATTCTCAATGATGTAACAGTGGAAGTTCTGGTCAAAATGTCTGTTTCTCAAGCTGCGGCAGGGACTGATTTTGTGTCACCCTCTGACATGATGGATGGACGCATTGGCGCGATTCGTCAAGGTCTAGATGAAGCTGGATTTGAGAATGTAGGCATTCTCGCTTATTCCGCAAAATATGCCTCTGCTTATTATGGCCCTTTCCGTGATGCTCTTGGCTCTGCACCAAAGTCTGGCGATAAGAAGACCTATCAAATGGATTCAGCTAATTCCCGTGAAGCGATTAAGGAAGTCTATCTCGATATTGCTGAAGGTGCAGATATTGTGATGGTCAAACCTGCTCTAGCTTATTTGGATATCATCGCTAAAGTAAAAGAAGCGACTAACGTTCCTGTTGCCGCCTACAACGTCAGTGGGGAGTATGCAATGGTCAAGGCGGCGGCGCAACTGGGCTGGATCGATGAGAAGAAGGTCATGTTTGAGACTCTGCTAAGTATGAAACGCGCAGGCGCAGACATCATTTTGTCTTACCATGCCAAGGCGGTTGCTCAACTGCTTGCATCGGGTTATCGTCCCTAATCGTTTACCCATCAACTATGAACGCAAAAGAACTTCTCGAAAGTTATGCTTTGGGCGATCGCGACTTTAGTAAGCGATCGCTCATAGGATTGATTTTGACTGGTGCGAATTTGTCTGGAGCAAATTTTATTGAGTCAAATCTTGAAGAGATCGCGCTCGATATTGCTAATTTAGAAGATGTAGAGCTAAATCTTGCCAATTTAATCAGGGCAAATTTGAGTGGTTCGATTTTGATTCAGGCTAATCTCAACGGCACTATTCTGGAACAAGCTTCATTAATTGGCGCTAATCTCTCTGAAGCCTTTTTAATTGAGGCAGATCTCAGTGATGCGGTTTTAGTTGAGGCAAATTTTAGTAATGCATTTCTAACTAGCGCCAACTTAACGCGATCGCGATTATGTCGAGCTAATTTGTCAAATGCCTTTTTGACTGGGGCTTGTCTGAATGGTGCAGATCTGCGTGGCGCAAATCTTACGGAAGCCGATCTGACAAGGGCAAATTTAACAGGAGCAAATCTGGCTGGTGCGGATCTTAGTCGCGCCAATTTGACTAATGCCAAGTTAAATTGGGCAAATCTGGCTAATGCCAAGTTAATTGGTGCAGATTTGACAGGAACTTATCTATCAACTCTTAAAAGTATTGAAGGTACTGATTTTACTGATGCTCGTAATGCCCCGAACTCAGTCGGGGTTGTTAGTATAGAAGAGTTAAACTCAGAAGAATAGAATTTTATGTTCAATAGCTTTAAGCACGATCATAAAAATTCATTAACGTAAATTAAAAAGCTTATGCGCTTGTTTCGTGTACTCACCAGACTGACAAATATTGCTCTAGCCATGACGATCGCAGTTGCGATCGCAATGCCGATTGCTGACAAGGCAAATGCCCAAGCCAAAAAGGATGCCACAGAATGGATCAAGCAAGGACGGCAACTATGGCAAAAAAATGATATCTCAGGAGCGATCGTTGCTTATCAACAGGCGGCTAATCTAGAGCCAAAAAATTCTCGCATTCTCACTAGTCTCGGATTTTTATTAACTCAACAGAGTAATTATTCTGCGGCGATCACCGCGCTAGAAAAAGCTACCAAACTTGATGCCAAAAATGCCAAAGCTTTTAATGCATTAGGTTTTGTCTATGTTCGCATTAAGGACTACTCCAGCGCCCTAACTGCCTATCGTCGAGTCATCGCTTTGGAAAATCAAAATATCGATGCTTATAACAGTGTTGGGTTTTTATTAACTGAACAAAAAAAATATGCCGAAGCTGCAAAGATCTATCGTCAAGCGATTGCGGCTGTTCCCAATCAGGCTAAAAGCTATCTAAATTTGGGCTATGTATTGAAACTTTCAGGCGATCGCAAAGGCGCGTTTGATATTTATACCCAAGCAGATAAAATTGCGCCTTTTGATGCTGATGTAATGGTTGCGATTGGGGGAATGTTTGCTGAGCAAAATCAATATGAAGAGGCGATCGCGAAGTACAAACGAGCTTTAGAAATCAATCCGCGTCATCCCCAAGCCAATCTGGCAATTTCTAAGGTGTATCAAAGTGAAGGCAATTATCCAGATGCGATTGTTTCTCTCCGTCGAGCCGCCGCCGCCAAAAATATCTCTCCTAATAATTTGATCGAACTTCAACGCGAGATCGCCGCTCTTTATATTCAGCAAGGCTCTCTATCGGGTGCGATCGTGGCCTATCGCCAAATTCTAGAAGTTGATCCTGAAGATGCGGTGACTTATTTGGCTTTAGGTAAAATACTTGCGACTCAACAACGAACTATCGAGGCTCGCAAAATGTTAGAAAGTGCGGAGCGATTCTTTAATCAACAAGGCAATATCGACGGTCTAGCTCAATCTCGCAAAGCTCTATCTGAGATCATTAAATAAGAACAAGGGGCTTAAGCTCTTTGTTCTTAAGAATAACCCAAACCCCAAAAGATGTGGTGCATGCTGCGCGTGCGCCGCATCTTTTGGGGTTTGGGTTATTTAAATTTGGTTTAATTTATTGCGGATTTGTCTGGCTAGGAATCATCACAATCGCCCAGTAGGGAACTTCATCAGCGACAACTGATGCGATCGGCTTGATCGTTTGATTGGGCATAGTGGCGCGTTCGATATACAACGCGCGCGAAAAAAGCCCTAGTTCTTCTAAAACTGACTTAACTTTAGCGAAATGTCTACCAAGTTTAATAATGATCGACGCATCGGCAACAGCTAGGCGATCGCGTAGAGTATCTGCATCTAGCGTTGCAGGCATAATGCTTAACACATCATTCCGAAAAGTAAGTGGAGCGCCCAACATCGCCGCACTGGCAAAAGTGGAAGATATGCCTGGAATAACTTCTGTATGGAAGCGACTAGACAGACGATTGAAGATGTACATAAATGAGCCATAAAGCATGGGGTCGCCTTCACAAAGCACGGCAACATCTCGTCCTGCTTCCAAATGTTCAGCTATCTTTTCAGCACCAATATCGTAATAGGGCTGAGAAGATCGATTGACACTAAATGGAAGTGGCATCGGCACTTCAATCTGTTCAGGACGAATAAAATCAGCAACGATCGCCCTCGCCAAAACTTTGCCGTTCTCCATCGTGGGATAGGCGATTACAGGAACTGAGGTTAATATACGATGCGCCTTGAGAGTCAGTAGCTCTGGATCGCCAGGTCCAATTCCTAAACCGTACAGGTTTCCTGCCTTTATTTCACTTTTGTCGTCAACTGGGTTCATAGCTCATTCTCCATCGCTAATGCATTCAAGGCTGCGGCGCACATCGCACTCCCGCCTCTTCGACCATGAATAGTCAAAAAGGGTACACCACGACTGTTTTCCGCGAGTGCGGCTTTTGATTCGATCGCACCGACAAAACCAACAGGGAATCCTAGTATAACGGCTGGTTTGGGCAAACCTTGATCTAGCATTTCTAATAGTCGAAATAATGCTGTTGGCGCATTACCGATCGCAATGATCGATCCCTCAATTTGCGATCGCCATAGTTCCATTGCGGCGGCGGAGCGCGTATTCCCGATTTGTTTGGCGAGTTCTGGTACTTCAGGCTCATTTAGGGTGCAGATGACAGGGTTATTCGCTGGTAAACGCTTACGGGTAACTCCATTGGCAACCATCTGGGCATCACAGAAAATTTTTGCTCCATTTCGTAGGGCGTTTCTTCCGATTTTCACCACATCTTCAGAATAGCCAAGATCGTTGACAATATCTGTCATTCCACAGGCATGAATTAAGCGCACTGCCACCACTTCTAAGTCTTTGGGCAAGCTTGAAAAGTCAGCCTCAGCACGAATTGTGGCAAAGGATTTTCGATAAATTTCATTGCCATCACGGATATAGTCAAGCATTAAACTGGTCAAGGGAGATACCAAGCCATTTTAGCAATTGATGTTACGCGCAGCGAAGATATGCCCTCATCCTCTTCTCTCGCGAGAGAAATGGATGAGGGTTTTAGGATTTTCTGCGTAAGGTGCGTAGGGGTTGAGCATTTGCGCCACCATATCTCAACTCATCACCGAAATCTCACTACGCAAATGCTCAACCCTCTTCGCTTAGGGACTATTTGTAAAATTAGCTTCGACTCCGTTCAGCTATCGTTGGCTGAGCGGAGTCGAAGCCATATCAC
>CASBRC010000053.1 GCA_949128015.1 Synechococcales cyanobacterium PMM_0003 | reverse complement strand
TACCAGCACCACCACAGGTATTTGCTGAAGGTGTAGCACTAGTAATCGTGAGTGGTCCAGGAGCACCAACTAGGGTGTGGTTGAGCGATGTGATACTGATCGGTGCGCCCGTAGAGTTGCGGAACGTAAGTGTATAGGTGGAGTCGCTACCAGGAATAACGTTGTTATTGGGCGTGAAATTATTCAGAATTGCGATCTGAGAGGATGCTTGGGAAAAGGATGGCGGAGGTAGTAGCCATAGATGTTGAGTCGCCGCAAATGCAAAGCTCAGAAAAAATAGGCTCAAGTGCCACAGAATGCGACCTAATGCTGGGATTGGGGTAAATGTTCTCCTCATGATCTATCTAGTTTCCTTTTCCTTCGATTTGAATGTCTTCCTGTTGGTCTAGTAGCTGAATTTCCACTCCTTGAATATTGAAGAGGAAAAACTCCACCCGCCGATCGCGAGCATAGTTAGTGATGTTGTCTTGATTGGTCAGCCTTTGGCGCTCACCCAAAGAGCGGATCGTGATGCGTTCTGGGGTGATACCTTGACGGCGCAGGTAATTACTAACTGCGCGACTCCGCCTTAGTCCTAAATCTAAGTTGTAAGCATCATTGGCTCTGGGGTCAGTATGTCCGATTAGCTCCACGGTAATTGTGGGATATTGTTTGAGAATTGCTACTAGTTTGTCGATAACCTTTGCAGATGCAGGACTGACGATATCTTGATCGAGGGCAAAGTGGACTTGACGCGGTAGTTGCAAGGCTGGAGGCGGCTCTGGCGGTAACTCTGGCGGCAACTCGACGATGACAGGTGGAGGCGTAGTACATTGCGGCTGAGGACGAGCTTCGAGTGAGGCTGCGGGAATTGGCATATTGAGATCGCTAATGCGGACGGGGCGAGCAGGTTCGGATGTGCCAAATTCAGGATCGGTAGCGATCGCACTGAGCTTATCGCCAGCTTTAAGATTTTCTAAACTAGTACTGAAGTTACCCTTTGCGTCAGTTTTGAGCGTAGCCAGCAACTCATATAGCCCGCCGCCGCGCAATCGATAGAGATCGATTTCAGTATTGGGGTCAGCCAGCCCATCAATCCCAACCTTGCCATCAATCCGATTAAATGTCTCAGCCCGAAATTCTGGAGCGTCGATCGCACCATTAGCAGTATCAACCCGCCGAAAATGTGAATTGCGCTTAGGGTTACGTCCATCGCCCGTGCGGAAGTCTCGTTCGCCAACGTTACGACCACCAACCAGATCAATATCTAAACCTTCAATGAATTGGAACTGATTTTGACGGATCAAATTGCGATCGCTAGCAGAAAAAGCCGCCACCGTCACGCCCGATCCTGCTTGATTGCTAATGCGATTATTACTAACAACATGTCCGCGTCCCATTAGATAGATCGCTGAACGACGAAAGAAGCGGGAATTAAAAATCACAGTATTGTCTTGAACCTTAATCGCACCTTCGGGCTTGAATAAAAATACCGCCGAACCTGCATTGCCACAAATAATATTTGAGCGCACCTGCATTCCGTCGATTCGACCTTCGAGACGAATGGCATCAGGCATTCCATCAAAGCCATTGCCTTCAATCACATTTTCTTGAATGATCGAGTCTCTAGTATCTACGGCGGTAATAATGCCACTGCCTTCATGATTGGCAATGCGATTACGGCGAATATTCGCAGCTCTCCCATGAAACAGATATACCCCAAAAGCGGAAGGCTGAGCGGGGCTTGAGCCATCGGGCGGAATTCCTAACCAGTTATCTTCAATGCTCACCCGATAGGCAGGGCGATCGCGATCGTAAAAGGAAAAGTCTTGAGCAGGTTGCTGTTGCTCTGTGGTGTCGGGTGGCGGGAGTCGATGGGAAATAAAGATATCGCCTAGAGGCGTAACCGCAGTTTCAAAATGCCGCGAACTAAATCCATAAATACTCAGCCCGCGAATCAAAACATCATCGCTAGTAATAGTCAAACCTCGGAAAATTTCGACTCCAGCCGCAGGTGTAATTGTTACAACTGGCACAGGAATCGGGATTTCTTGAGCAAAGCTCTTGCTGGACTGATATGCAGGATGGGTTGTGCCATCGATCGCCATCGGTACAAGCAGGGCTGGTAGGGGACTGGTTAACTGGATTTTAGGATCGCTGAGACTTTGAAATTGAATTTGGTGGCGATCTTTGCGTGGAGCAATTTGGGCAAATTCCGCAGTGGTGAGTTGATCGGTGCGGAGTGAACCGTTCGCGATCAAAATTGCTTCACGCAGAGTCAGTTCGCGATCGCGCAGATTTTGATCACGATTGCTATTGACGTTGATAGTCATAAATGATGGCTGCACTTGGGCGATCATTTGCCCACTCAGAGACAAAGATAGGGACTCCGCCACCAACAAAATACCTAAGGTCAGTCTTTTCTTCATGGTTGTCCCTTCTCGAATAGTTCAGGTCGGATGATTTCGCCACGCAGTTCAGGTGGAGTCTCATTGAGCGATCGCAACAGTGCTGTTAAGACATCGCGATCGCGGCTTAACAAGAAGTTTAGGGCTGTTACTAAACGACGTGTATTTGAGTCGCGACTAGAATCTTCAGCGATCAAGTTAGGTGGCTTATCAGGTGTTGCGTCTGGATCTGGCAACAAGAGTGCCAAAACTTGACTGGTAGGAATGTATGACCAGCGTGGTGTAGTTTCAGATGATGGGAAACCAGATAGGAAGGTTGAGAAGTTACTCGATACCAGAGTTGGCTGAGTTTGTGGTTCTAAAAGCATGGTGAGCAGTTGCGGATTAGGCAATAATCCTAGAGGCTGTCGGTTGTAATTATCAGGGTCGATTAGTTGGCTGAGCAAAGAGAATGAAGAAAGGGTAATTTCACCCAAATTCGGTAGGTTGAGACTCAGGCGATTATCGTTATTTTGTTGCGCGATGGATTGAGCTGTCTTAGCATCCTCAGGTAGTTGGGCAATGGGTACTCCTGCCAAGCTCGCAAGGGTAAGGGTAACGCTATTTGCAGTTGTTGTATTTGCGGTTGGACTAATCAGAATGCGATCGCTGGCAATGCCTTTTTGCAATAAATAACTGCGTAGGGTCATCAAACGATTGACCTCAAGCTGTGAGCCATCAAGGCTACCCTGTAACTCGATCGCTACTTCTGGGTTATTGACGATGCGACTGATCAGCGCATCAAGATTGGCATTACTAGGATCGGTCATTTTGCCAATCGGAGCAAACTCTATCCTTTGTGAGATGGCTTGAACTTGTAGCGGCATTGATGCAATTGGCGATGAAGAAATTACATTAGGCAGACCATTAGGCAAGGCGCTCTGAAGAATGCTGTTGGCATTACCCTGTTTGATGCGATCGGATATTTGGGAGAAGGTATCTCTTGTACCACCGAGAGCCAAGAGGATTTTGGGTGTATCGTCGGTTTTGCTTGCACCCAGCGATCGCATCGTAATCCGACCACCATCGATACCACGATTGAGTAAATATGTCCGAACTTGACTCAGGCGCTGAGCATCAGGACTATCCGTGCCGACCTCAGTCAGAGATGCCAAATGTCCCTGTACATCAATATTTAGAGTGGGATATTCACGTAAGACCGTAACCAAGTTGTCCAAAATCACTTGGCTAACTAATGACAGATTAGATTGAGATTTTGGAAACTCCACTGGCTGAGCGAGCGCAACACTTACGACCTCAGACATATTGCTAAGGTTTGCGGCTGTGGTAGTGCTAGGTTTTTTAGAATTCGGCAATTCAATCGCAGCCGTAGGATCGAGCGGTTCTGTCTGTTGCGGTGGGGCGATCTTTTGTAGCCCAAATCCATCAAATAGCTCATTGAGCTTGACAGTTACCGCCGCATACAGACCACCCGCAGAACGTGTACCGCTAAAGTCGCGATCGTTATTGACCGCACCTGAGCTATAGCCCACGGCTAAGCGTAAATTGGGCGTGGCATAGTAGCCCAGCTCTGTAACAAAGCCAACCTCATTAAATCCTGCGGTTGGTTGGTTGATCAACCTGCCTTCAGCCGTGAGATCGAAGTTATAGCCGAGTCGATAGGTAGCTCGCAACTGTGCCAAGTTCACTGCCGAAGTTCCAATTAAATCCTGTGCCAAATAGGAAGTATTATTGCGAAAAGCATATTTTCCATAAAATTCCCATTGCCAATTTGGCGAATAGATCGCTTCGAGAGCTAGAACATGTTCTTCTGAGCCTGAACCAATCCCACCAATAAAACTTTCGGGAATAGTGCTAGGGTTCTGACGATATTCATAGCGCAATAGGGCATTAAGAGCATCATTCGCAGGGTCGCGATAGGCTATTCCCAAACGCAGACTAGAGATGTCTCCAAAATTATTGATCGTTTGGTTAGCAATCCCCGATCGCTGATAGCGAAGCAATCCTGTAATCGTAGGCGTGATCTTACCGAGTGCAGAAGCACTGATAACTGAGTTTGAACCTGCCGAAGAAGTGCGGTATTCATAACGGGCACTCGCCTTAAAGTCAGGGTTATCGGTATATTCAAAGCCAATATTGTAGTTGTCACCGCTTTGGAGAGCAAGGGTCGAGGTGTTTGAACCAGTGGTAAGCGGTTGCAAAACTTGAATCGCTCCCGCCGAATTTCTAACTTGGTCATTCCCAAAAATCCTTTCATAACCAAGACTTAACCGTAACCCAGGCGCAATTGCCCAAAGCTGGTTTAAGCCGATCGCGCCTTGAGTGGTAGTGGTGTTTGCGCCTCCAACCAATGTATAGCGACCTGTAAGCGTAGTGTCAGGAAAAAGCTTGTAATCACCCACGACTTCAGCCGTTGTGAAGCTGCTGCCTGCAAGCACCCCACTGCTAAACCACTGCTGTCCAACGCGAAAGCTGATTCCTTCAATTACCCGCCAGTCTAAAACTAGGGCTGTGCGATCGGGAAGTACGCTGTCAGGCGAATTAGATAAACTAATTTCATTTTGAGCGACGAATTTTAAATTTTCGAGAATCGGTAGGGTTAAACGCGATCGCAATTGGCTTGAAGTTCCAGAAAATGCCGCATTTAAATTATCTTGACGATCTCTCATCAGGAAATCAAGTTCGGCAGTTGCTGAACCCAGTTTCTGTAAAACGCCAACACTAAAAGTGCTGAGCTGATTGTTAACTGGCGTGCCTGGTGCAGATTGGGGATTGAGATCGAGGAAGCTACTGAGTGTAAAAGGTTGAGGGGCGACACCGCGATTTTCTTCACGCTCATAGGAAGCCCTAAGTGTAGTTGCCTCCGAGAGCTTCGCATCAATGTTAGCGCCTAATCTTGTCTGTCCGGGGACAAAGCTAATCGTGGCATTATTGACAAAGCCCGTATCGGTTTGGCGATAGAAAGCTTTAGCGATGATTCCCTGCACAAATTCGCTAACGGCTTCAAAGCGCAAGGCAGTACCCGAAACTGGGGTGGCTAGATCAGTGGAATTATTTTGCGATCGCGCATATTCGGCAATTAGGTAAGAACTTTGACCAAAGGACACCAGCGCATTAGCACCGTAAAGCTGAAAGTCACGCGCTCCTTGATTTTCTTTAAAGTAATTAACGCCTAGCCAACTCTCAGCCCCAAGCTCTCGATTGAAGTGATAGCGCAATTGACCTGCATAAATACTATTGTTGTTGTTGCTACCGCTGTTAATGCCACCTTCATTGTCATATTCGTAGGAGACAATAATGCGTCTCACTAGAGTTTCGCCACCTGCGCCGATATCGGTTTGGAGAATTGGTTGGCGAAATTGGAGAGAACCGCGATCGTAATCGATTTCATAGTCTCGACTGCGATCGAGCTTGACACGACGCACAATATTGCCAGGACGTAAGAGTTCTTCTGATTCTATAAATAAATTTTCACTACCTGGTGTGACCAACCGTCGCGAAAGAAAGAAGAAACCACTTGTACCATCAGGAGGAATAATGTCACGCTGGAATCCGCGCGTATTACTGCTATAAAGTCCCGTAGCTTGTAAATCACCAAAGTTATAGTTAAACTTTAAGCCATTGAACTGTCTAGTAAATGCCGTAAATTCTTGGGAACGACTTGCAAATTCTTCAGTGCGAAAATCTCCCCACATGAGGAAATCAGTTCCAGCCGTCGGAACTGGTGAAGTGCGCTCCGCTCGTAAAAAGATACTAGTTAAGGAAGGAGTCTCTGTTGTTAATGTCGAGCTATCACCATAAACAGGATAATTCTGTTGGCAAAACTGGACATCTCGAAATAGACGGCTGCGACCTTCACAATCTTCGTTGAGAGTCCGCCGAGTGTTAAATGCACCAGTTACTAACCATTCGCCGATTTTTCCTGTACCAAAGGCAGCCGCATAAAAATCGACATTGCTGGAGTTATTGCCATCTATCGGTAGAAAATCTCGAAAGCTCCGATAGAAATCAGTTCCTCTAGCGCCTACCCGAAAATCAATCACCCCAGTAAGTATGGAAGGTCGAAGATTCGTTTCGAGTTGGAGTTGAGTAAAAGCTTCGACTTCGCGATTATCAATCACGGAGCTAGCCCTAATCCGAGAATTGCCAGAAGTAAGCCCAGATCGGAGTAATGCTGAGAATTGTCCTTCTCGCGCTTCTACCTGAAAACCTGGCTGATCGGGTTGGGCATCGTTTCCAATAAACTCACCTTCACTAGCAGCTAGGGTGATCATGCCACTGCGATTAGAGCGATCGCCTTTTTCATCTAATAGCAAACCCTGCACAGTAGCAGTGGTGCGACCATCGGCGGGAATACGAGATTCTAGGGTGCTTACCTGAATCTTCGTAGCAGCTCCACGCAAGCTCACCTTGACACTTTGACTAATGTCACTTCCAACTAACCTAGCGGTGATCGTATTCTCACCTTCATCCAGGGCTACGCCATACCAAGTTTGGGTGACGAGTCCAGAGCTTGTATCAACTTCACTCCGCCCGATCGCATTGGCATTGACCTTTTTGCCATTGACTAGCAGATCTACTTCTGTCCCAGTTGGAATACGCAAGATGACTGTAGTCGCTGGCACATCTAAAAGGGCGGCGTTCGTAGGCGAAATAATCGTCACTTGCGAAGAAAATTGACTGGTCTTTACGGTGGGTAAAGGCGATGTTTTTTGGGATTCTGGATTATTCTGAGCTTGAGTATTGGGTTGGACTGCGATTTGTACCGCAGGTTGAACAGGCTTTGAGTCTGCTGCTAAAGAAGTTTGATCCGTGGCAACAGGGGTAGATTTTTCTGATGGTGATTCTTTGATCGATTCATTC
>CASBRC010000052.1 GCA_949128015.1 Synechococcales cyanobacterium PMM_0003 | reverse complement strand
TATTGCTTGAGTGCATCAGCATTACCACCGATCGCTTCATCGATCGCCACCCCTGCCAACATACCAGTTAAGAGTGAAGGACGAATACCTTCGGCTGTAAATGGATCGACGATACAGGCGGATTCACCTGTAAGTAGCGCATTTTGGGTGTGCAAAGGTTGATTGCCGTCCCATAAACAGATGGGATGCCCATATTGCTTGATAGAAGTTGTATCAATACCAAACATTTGGGCATAGTTAGCCGCAATCTCCTTTAGATTTTGTTTCTCACCACCGATAAATGTGCCTGCACCAATAGAGTATCCGTCAGCTTTAGGGAAGTTCCAAATATAACCATTCTGTACCGAACCAAAGTCAAAGTGAGCAGCGCTAACATCGGGAGCAGAGTGAGGTGCTTCGACTTCGAGAGCAGCTCCCATCCGCCGTTTACGTTCTTTAAATCCTAACCATTTTGCCATTGAGCCTTTTGCACCATCAGCAGCAATCACATATTTAGCTTCAAAGACATCATGCTCTGTTTTAACTAACCAGCGATCGCTTTTCCACTCTATGCCTGTAACTCCAGTATTATCTCTGAGTTCTACGCCTAATTTTTGGGCTTGCTGCACTAGATAATGATCGAAGACATCACGGCGAACCATCCAAACTGGTTCTTTAGATGTCAGCTCGACTAGTTCAGGGTCACCCATTTGCCATGTGTAGCGAATATTACTTACAGTCAGTGAAACTGCGGGTGAAAAATCAAAGTCAAACCACTCTTGTACCATGGGCGAAACACCACCACCACAGGGTTTGTATCGAGGTAGGCTTTCTTTTTCGAGTAATAAAACCGAACGTCCTCTCTTTGCCAAATGATAGGATGCTGAACCACCTGATGGGCCTGCGCCCACAACAATACAGTCGTACATAAAAATTACTTTGATCTAAATGGGCAAGAAATTTGTTTTGATTTTACAGCTAAATGCTAGACAAGGAATCAGATTTTTAGTGGCGCGGCTTCGCCGCGCCACTAAAAATCTGGTTCCTTGTTTTACGATCGCATTTTTATGATGTCTTTTGCCATGTTTAAGAAATAATCTGGACTAGCAGAAATATCATCATTTTTACTATCGCGTGAACCAGATCCATTAGAATCACTAGCTTTTAGGGCAATGTCAAGATCGGACAGAGCCATTGGTGTAATATCAAGGGTATTGGGTGGTAAAGATTCGGATTCGGCAGGGGGCAAAGCTTTGGGTGTATGTAGCAAACATAAAATGCGATCGCCTTTTTCCCACAGCATATCTGCCGATACGATCTGCAACTGACCTTTGCGCTCAAATAGCAATGGCAAAAGTATCCCTGCATTGAACATAGTGTTAAAACTATTCAATTGTTCTTGAAGTTCTTCATCAGTCAGCAAGAACTCACCGACTCTAACTTCCCTTTGCAGAATATATTGATTCCAAGTTTTAATGGGAACACGAGCGCTAAAGGCTTGCTGCACTTCAAGTTTTTCATTGCGATCGCTATCAGACTCTCTAACATAAACTGCAAATACTTTCGGTGGGTTGAACTCTTGAACAGCAATTTGGGCAATTACAATATTCACGTCAGTATTAACGGTCAGAGCCACAAAAGTTCCGACTGAGTCCAATCCTGCATCGGCTAAAGATTTGGCATCTAGACCATTGCTAACAAAAGCAGGAATATCGTATGCCGCCGCTTGCTTACAAAGCTCGGCACTAGTATCGATCATGGCTACGCGCTGACCATTAGCTTGAAATAGTCGTGCTACCAAGATCCCGATCGGATTGCTACCAATGATTACTAATCCAGAAATATCGGGTTGATTTAGCCCTAATAGCTTTGCTACAAGTTTGGCTGAAAGCCCTTGCAAAAATACGGTCATTGCGATCGTGAGAAAGACTAAAGCCTTAATCGACTCACCACCGTTAACTCCGCGTTCAGTTAATAAAATCGAAAAAAGTGAAGCAACGGAAGCAGCCACAATCCCTCTCGGCGCACACCATGACATAAAAGCTTTTTGTCGCCAAGTAAAGCTACTATTCCATGTACTGACAATCACGTTGATCGGACGGACAACAAACATCAAAAATAGAACTGTCTGCACCCCACCCCAACCAAGGGCGAAGATACTAGGGATAGAAAGATTTGCTGAAAGTAAGATAAATAGAACTGAGACAATGAGCGCAACTAGTTGACTTTTAAATTTGAGCAAGGCGCGACTATCAGGAATGTCAGAAGCACGTAGGACGATTCCCATCAGTACTACGGCAGTTAGTCCAGATTCACTTTGGATTTCTTGAGCAATCCCGAATAGTCCTAATACCGCCGCTACCACCACTGCGCTTTTAGTATCTTCGGCAAGAAATGACGCACGTTGCAAAAATTTTCCCAATAACCAACCTGCGATCGCACCTAACGCCCCACCGACACCTAGCCTCAATCCGAGACCGCTGACTACCGCAAAAGCGCTAAAATTTGAATTTAGCGCCACATCAAGCATAACGACTGCAAGTACAGAGCCGATCGCATCAATTAGCACACCTTCGCCTTCAAGGATGGTCGCAAGGCGGCGATCGAGTCCCACTTCTTCGATGATCGGATTAACGACTGTGGGTCCTGTCACGACCACCAAAGCAGCATATAAAAAGGCGATCGTCCAAGGAAATTCACTTAGCCAATAGGCGGCTATCCCACCACCAACCAAGGTAATTAAAGCGCCGATCGTGATCAGATTCCGTAAACTTGCCGAAACTTTGCCGAGATCTTTGAGTTGCAAATTTAGTCCGCCATCAAACAAGATCAAAGCCACAGAAATTGACACGATCGCCTCTAATCCGTCACCCAATAGACGTGGCTGCACTAAATTTAAGCCATTCCCCCCCAGAGCCACGCCAAAAATCAGCAGAAAAACAATGCTCGGCACACGAAAAAAATTCGCAATGACACGAGCCAAAATCCCTGCTGCGATCGCAATAATAATGATTAAAGAAAGAGATGCATCCATTAGGCAATGCGCCAATAAAATTAAGACCGATAACTAGGTAAGCATCATAAAACCCAGAACCCAAAAAGCTGTGGCGCACGCTGCGCGTGCGCCACAGCTTTTTGGGTTTTAAGGTTTTATGATGCCTATCTATTCAAGTAACACTGATAGCGTAACGTTAAACTGGGCTTCAAAGGGTTGTTTCTTATAATCAAGGCTCCAAAGCTCTAAGGTACAAGGATCATTGGGCTGTCTAGGCGTGAGTTGTAAAGCACAAGCACGAGTACGTGGATTACAAACTACCCGAATCGAAGCGATCGCGCCAATTTGCCGCCGATCTAGGGCGGTAGCAAGCCGCAAAAATGTACTAGCCTGACGCACAAACAACTTCAAACGCTCGCTATCTAAATTTTGAAAATTGTCATGCTTTTTCTTCGGTTCACTTTTACGGTGATAGCGAGCGAGATTTGCGATCGCCTCAATCTCTGACTCGGTATAACCTAGCAACTCACCATTACGAATCAAATAATAGGAATGCTTGTGGTGAGCATCATGGCTAATGTGATGTCCTGCGTTATGCAACATCGCCGCCGCCCACAGCAAATGTCTCTCATCGTCACCCCAATCATGGGAAATCCCTTTGGTTTGATCAAATAGACTCAGCGCGTGGTCGGCAACTTGTTTGGCATATTTAAGATCAATGCCATATTTATCCGCAAGCTTGAGAATACTGCGATCGCGAATTGTACTTTGATAACGCCATCCATCTTCAATATAGCCGTGACGAATCATCCAATCCACCACCAAACCTTCTCGTAAGGCTCGTTGACAGAGCGTGATTTTGGGAACTCCGAGTAGACGCATGGTTTCTACTAGAACTAATGCTCCTGCGAAGATAATCTCGGCTCGCTTTTGGCGCACCATGTCTGTCCGCTCTTCTAGATTGGCGCGACGTAACCGCCAAACGATATTTTCTAAATCTGCAAAGGGAATCTCATAACCTTGCAAAGGATT
>CASBRC010000051.1 GCA_949128015.1 Synechococcales cyanobacterium PMM_0003 | reverse complement strand
TTGCTATGTTAGCGATCGCAGCTTATAGAATTTGATTTAGGGCGATCGCTTTTATTGGGATGGGTGATTTTGCGATCGCAGTTTGTGGAGATTTGATTTTGGGGCGATCGCTATTCCCAGAAGGTGTCATTTAACATTGAGTCAATATCGCGATTAAATTGCCATGTGTCGGGAAAGCTAAAGCCTTTGGGCTGATATTCCTTGCGGACTTTGCGTAATGCTCCTTGCCATGACATGTCAAACAACTCATCCCAAAATCTTTTTAAACTAGGCGAATCCATCAACTCTTCGATGATTTCTTCGCGCTGTTCTTCGATTGTATTTTCCCAGCCATTAAAACAATCAGGCATATCGATATAGATACGCTTGAGTAAATGTTCCAACAGAGTTTTAAGACGGCTTTTAATCTCTCTCTTCTCAGATCGCCCCAAGTCCTCAATCTCCTCTATCAAATTCTCAAAATCCACATGATCAAAGTCTCTAGCTTTTAATTTAGCTATAGTCTCTTGAACCCATAACAGGTAATCAGATTCATATAAGGATTTCCTTGCAACTGTTTGAGTCATGGGTTTGTAACTCTTTTGATAAATCTAATATTATCATTATGGCTTATTTGCTATGTTAGCGATCGCAGCTTATAGAATTTGATTTAGGGCGATCGCTTTTATTGGGATGGGTGATTTTGCGATCGCGGTCACTACAATTTAAACGCTACCCCAATATGTTAGCTCCTAGGGTATACGCTTCAAAAGACGAATGTATAAAATCACTCTAAACTTCTTAGCCAACTAACTGCACTGTTGAGCCTTCATCACTCTTGGACACTTCAATTAATGTGTTAAATGCTTCTTTCATTTGGGGCATATGTGTAATTACCAAAATACATTCAAAATCAGGCGCGATCGCATTTATGGCACTGACAAGCCGATCGCAACCTAATTGGTCTTGACTGCCAAAGCCTTCATCGATAATTAGGGTTTGCAAAGTGCTGCCTTTGCGCTGTGCAAGGACGCGGGATAGGGCAAGACGCACTGCAAAATTAATCCGAAAAGCTTCACCGCCTGAGTAGGTTTCGTAGGGTCTAGTGCCTTTGGTGTCGGCGATCTCAATGTCGAGGGTTTCGATGATGCGATCGCTTTTTTTGCCAGATTTTTGGGTGATGAATCTGACATTTAATTGGCGATCGCTAAGTTGAGCGAGAATTTGATTGGCTTCTACTTCGATTTGTGGTAACACGTTTTCGAGCATGAGAGCTTGAATACCGTTTTTGCCAAAAGCTTGATGGAGTTCGGTATGAATACGCTGACGATGACGAGCTAATTCGATTTGAGATCGGGTTTCGACTTCGCGTTGGCGGCTTTGCTCTAGTTGCTGTTGTGATTGCTGAAGGCTACCAATTTGGGCGAGGAGAGCATCCATTTGCGATCGCAAATCTTGTAAATTCTGCCATAAAAATTTTATTTCCTGTGCATGATCGCCATGGAGATTTTGACATTGGGCTTGTAGTTGCGCGATATGGGCGTTGATAGTTTGTAGTTCTTGTTGATTAACGGTTTGAGCTTGTTGCAAATGTTGGATTTGTTGCTGAAGTTCTGGACATTCATGTTCAGCGCGGGTTAATTCTTGATAGCGCCATAATGAGTTTGTGAGTTCTTGCTTTTGGGCGCGGAGTTGTTGATGGCGATCAGGATCGTAAGCAAGTTGGCTAAGAGTGCGATCGCATTGTTCGAGTTCATGTTGGACTTCTAAATCAATGAGATTCTTTTGTAATCTTTCTTGTAATTGATTGATTTTTAATTGCAGATCGGGAATCTTTTGTGACAAGTTATCAGCTTGTCGCTGAGCATTTTTTAATTCTGATTGCTTGATTTCAGCCCAGCGCCAACGCTCTACGTCGCCGCGTGCGAGGGCATGATTTTTTTCATCGTAAGCAAATTTATGGATATTTTTATCGATCAGTTCCATCTCTTCCCATGCATCACGGCTATAGTTTTGCGTCTGGAGACAATCGCGTAAGTCCACAATCTCTGTATCAATAAGTACTAGCCTTTGTTTTGCCTCAGCGATCGCTTTGAGTCTTTCTTGCAAAGTTCCCTTTCGTTGAATCAAATCATTTAGCGGTGCAATTTCCTTTTTGAGATTACGGTATTCGTCACGCAGTACTTCAATTTCACAATTAGAGGCGGCTTGCTGTTCCTTTACTACCCAGATATCGGCTTGCAGATCGCGAGATTCTTGTTTGTGCTTTTTCTGGACTAGTTGCCAATGGTCAGCATCAAGAGGGCGATCGCAAAGTGGACATGGCGCATTCGGCACAGTTAACTGGCGCATTTTTGATTCAAGTTTATTAAACGCCGATTCACTATCGGCTAGTCTCGTTTTTAAGCGTTCCAAAAAATCACGACGTTCTAATCCTTTTTCGTGAACTCGTTGCTGATAGACCTGTTTTTTTTGCAAAAACACGATTTGCCGATCTAACTCCTTCGCATTACTAAGTAATTG
>CASBRC010000050.1 GCA_949128015.1 Synechococcales cyanobacterium PMM_0003 | reverse complement strand
TAGCCATTTCAAAAGTTCATGAGATAGATTGCATCGCTTTCTAGTGCTAGTGTCAATGCATGTATGTTTGGTGATTGCTTTTGCGATCGCATTTTTTTCGTCAAAATCTTTATCAAAGAATATTTGATACTCAATTTGAAAAGATGCAGGAGTAAGTAAACTAGGCGTAAGCCCAATAGCTAGACGATCGCCACAAAACATTGGTTTAAAAAAATCAATACTTGCATGAGTAATCGGCACTGCGATCGCATCTCCTCGAAAAAATGCTTTGATATCAATTCCTGCTGCTGCTAGAGCCGCCTCATAAGCCTCATGACACAGCGATAAGCCATTGGCAAAGTAAACGACTCCTGCTGCATCCGTATCTTGAAAATGAACAGTGCGATGATAAATAAAAGGCTTATTCATAATTTTTTAAATAGAAGTGGCACTTCGTGCCACTTCTATTTATACACGTTCCATTAATTGCGCCATACGATTGATTTGGAACATGAGCTTGTCAAAAGCTTCAAAGGTGAGTGATTGGGGACCATCAGACAAAGCTCGTTTGGGATTGGGATGGACTTCGATCATTAAAGAGTCAACACCCGCAGCGATCGAAGCTAAGCTCATGGATGGCACATAATCTGACCAACCTGTGCCATGACTCGGATCAATCATGATCGGTAAATGGGTTAACTTCCGTAATACAGGAATCGCTGATATATCTAAAGTATTACGAGTATATTCGCGATCAAAAGTTCTAATCCCACGTTCACAAAGAATCACATTGGGATTTCCCTCCGCGAGAATATATTCAGCAGCCATTAACCAGTCGTCAATCGTAGCAGCTAATCCACGTTTAAGCAGAATCGGCTTGTTCTGTTTTCCCACTTGCTTGAGCAGTGAGAAGTTTTGCATGTTCCTAGCTCCAATTTGCAGCACATCCGCAACTTCCGCGATTTTGTCAATATCGGCAGTATCCATTACTTCGGTAATGATTCCCAATCCACTCGCTTCGCGAGCCGCCGCTAATAGTGATAGCGCACTTTCACCATGTCCCTGAAAAGCGTAGGGAGAGGTTCGTGGTTTATAGGCTCCTCCTCGCAAAAACTTTGCGCCCGATGCTTTCACGCGCATGGCAGTTTCCACGATCATCTCTTCATTCTCCACCGAGCAGGGACCAGCCACTACTACTAAAGGCTGATTTTCGCCGATCGCAACATCGCCATTAGGGGTAGGGACAATGACTACGCTCGATTCATTTTGGCGATATTCGCGACTAGCGCGTTTAAACGGACGTTCCACTCGTAAAACCGTCTCAATGTATGTGCTTAATTCTTCAATGCGATGAGGGTCAAGGTTGGCAGTCTCACCAACTAGTCCCAACACAACTTTGTGTTTGCCAATAATTTTTTCAGGTGACAATCCCCAGCTAGATAGTTCTTCGCAGATCCGCTCGATTTCTGTTGCGGGTGTACCAATCTTGGTTACTACGATCACGGCTAGTCTCCTTTGCTGTTTTCCTTATTAAGTATGTAGGCAAAAGAAAACTTAAAACCCAAAAAGCTGTGGCGCACGCTGCGCGTGCGCCACAGCTTTTTGGGTTTTGGTATTTATTCTGCCTATCTACTTACTGATTATATAGCTGTCACCATGTACAAATCAAAACCCAGAAGAGAGAGTCTTGAAGGATATTTTGATTTTGATTTTGATTTAGAGATTACAGCCATCGATGGCTGAGCGAAGTCGAAGCCATATCACTTGGTACTCAAATTTGTTGCTGCCCTCTTAGATTTATTTATACAAACTGAGATCGCGATCGCTGTTACCATCAAGAATAATTTCTGCAAAGGAGTAAACATCCGATGTCCGTAGTCAATCAGCAAGAAGTTTTGGCAAGCTTTAAGATTTTGGTGAGCATGGCAAAAGCCGACGGCAAACTACTCGAAGAAGAGTTTGCTAGCCTTGCCGATACTTTTGAAGAAATTCGTCTCCCCGAAGGGCTTACCGTCGATCGACTACTAAATGAAGCAGATGAGCCAATCGATGCCTTACTCACCCAAATTACTAGTGAAATTGCTCAGGAGATGGTGTATCAGTCAGCCTATGCGATGGCAAATATTGATGGTGAATGCAGCTCTGAAGAAAAAGAGCTTTTAGATAAAATTGGCGCAACTTTTACTAGTTCTAAACTTTGGGGTAAGCAAGAATGGCTAGAAACACTTGAACGCCGTTCTACGCGATCGTCAATTTCTGAGCAAGTCCGCCAAATCGACGATCCTGATAGACGAGCGCATGAAGTTGAAAATGCGACCACCGATGCTTGTTTTCTAAATGCGGTTTTAGGTGCTTTCCCGATCCCTGGAATTGCGATCGCATTTGACATGCTGATCTACTGGAACCAACTCGATCTCGCACAGGCGATCGGGCAAAGCTGGGGCTACGATCGCAACCGTGACGATTTCCGTAAAGCCATCTTTGGCAGCTTGGGGATCACTGGCACAAGAATCGCGGTCAGTAATTTAGCCAAACTGGTTCCTGTATTCGGAATGGTTGTTGGCGCGACTACGGCTTATGCCAGTACATGGGCGCTCGGTAAAGTTGCGAACGAGTATTTTGCATCTGGCGGCGAGATGGATGCTTTTAGTATTCGTCAAGCCTTCAAACAAGCCAAGAAAGAGGGCGAAGCCATTTACAAAACTAAAGCCGATGAAATTGCCGCGAAGAAACAAGCAATCGAGCCTCAAGTGCAGTTACTCAATGAGGAACTAAAGGCAGGAAGTATCACTCCTGAAGAATATCAAGAGAAGCTAAAAGAGCTTCTTTAAAAAACTAATGGCGGCGCTTCGCGCCGCCATTAGTTTTTTTAAAATTAAGTGCTCAAGCATCAAAAACAGATCGCACCAAGCTCTTCACTACCCACACATCGATCGCATCAGTTCTCACAGCTTCAGCGATCTGCTGAGCGCGATCAAGATCGGGTGCGATCGCAAATACCGTTGATCCTGAGCCTGACATCATTGCGCCAAGACATTCTTGATCGAGCAATTTATTTTTAAGAGCGGCGATCGCAGGATATTCAGGCAATACCACCCGTTCGAGATCGTTATAC
>CASBRC010000049.1 GCA_949128015.1 Synechococcales cyanobacterium PMM_0003 | reverse complement strand
GATCCGCACGATTTTAGGTATGGTTTTGGGACAACTTTAGGGATGGCAAACAGACAAACTTGGGATGCATTAGCAACCTGCCAAAAGTAAATTTTGGACAGGCGATCGCTCCTGTGCCAAAAATTCTCAATTGTCGCGATCGCATCTATTTCTAGCTTTCAGACTTTACACAAAATGCTTGACAACCCCAAATAGTAGACTTCTCGTCACTTATTCGTTACTCATTCGTTACCTGTTTGTTATCGAGAAGTAACTGTTTGTTATCGATTCATTTATTTTTTGTTACAAATTAGTATTTTTTTCGTTACCGATTTGTTACCTATTCGTAGACAAGCTGTAGATGGGTTGTAGATTCCCTATAGATTCCTTGTAGACGATCTGTAGACTCTTCGTAGACTTTGCATAGACCGTCAGTAGACTTTCCGTAGACTCGCCATAGACTTTCCGTAGACTCGCCATAGACTTTCCGTAGACTCGCCATAGACTTTGCGTAGACCGTCAGTAGACTTTCCATAGACTTTGCGTAGACTTTGCATAGACCGCCAGTAGACTTTGCGTAGACTCTCTATAACTTTTCGCGAACGAGTTTGCGCCATTTGATGTGTGTGTGTCGCGTGTCGCAAGCTATGTTGCTTGTCGGACAATAAATCGCGCTATCGCTTATTTTTTGTTCGACAGCAACATGACGCTTGCCAAAAGGGGACACCCCCTTTGGAATCCCCCACCATGAATTTAAAAACGAGAATAGATCACTCAGAATAATTACGCGATCGCTACTGTGCCGAAAATTTTTAATTATCGCGATCGCATCAACAATTTTTCGGGGCAAACCAACACCACCCCGCGTGGATGTAAGCAAGTCCAAAAAACTTTCTCACCTTCCAACAAACTTACCGCCATATCCGAGTGATATCTGACTAAGTTTAATCCGCATTTTTTTCTTTTAAAATTTGCGTATCGATTCATAAATTTACTTCAAAGAAAATTCTAAATTATCAGCATCACCTCTCACAATCCCATGATTATTTGCTGCAAGCCATTGAAAATATTTTCTAATCTCATCAGCTTTAGTTGATTTAAAAAGTGCAATTCCGCTTTGTACTTTTCTCGCTGAAATAAACTCATCTTGCTTCCGAGCATACTCAATAATTGCTGATAGAGCTGCTGATAATGGTTCCGATTGCTGATGTGTGCCGATAGCTGCTGATGTAGTTACAGGGCTAATCAGCCCTGCTGATGATTGCTGATGAGCGTCGATTTTTTGGATGATTTGGGGACTATCAGCAATCAGCAAATAGTCCGAGGGTAGAGGCAAATTCTTTAAATTGAAACTATTAATCTGTGGTAACTCACAAGGAAAATCATCGAGCATCGCAGGATATTGAGAGGCGGCGATCATAATTTTTATACCTTCATCCTTCAAAGATTTTGCTTTCTCAGTGGCGAACTTACCGATCGCCACCATAGCAAAGCACTCCCTAATACTGCCTTGCCCCTCAATGCCGAGCGATTTCACCTCACTGCCTTGAGACAACACGATCAACTTAATGCCAATCTTGCGAGCCTCTCTCACTAGCAGCATTATTGATTCTGCAAAAGACTTACCCAAATTGGCAACGCAAGCGGGAAACTCATCGAGGACTACAATCAATGGCTCAAATATCTTTTGCCCCTTGCCTCTCAACTCATACCTTAAGTTCATCAAAGCAACTAACCGATCAACCTCTTGACCTATGGCGCTGTAGTTTCGCCCCATTCCTATAACATTCATTCCTTGCCAATCATCGGGCGCGGCGTGACTATCCAAAACGATAGAAGGGGCGCTTGCATGACTGATTAAGAATTTTACTAAGGTGGACTTGCCGCTATTCGTTTCTCCCAAAATTAAAATATGTGGTTTGCTCAGAGCTTTTTTAATATCGGTATTTTGGATAGGTGCGGGTGCTTCGATTGGCTGTGCGATCGCTATCTCACGTTTAGGCGGCTGTAGGCTTGCATCTAACCAGTTTCTATACTGAATATGGCTTTGAGATTCACTAATCGAGCCGTAACCGTCAGCATATTGAGCAAGTCTATCTAGTCTGTTGGAAACACCGAATAAGGCGATCGCACTTGCCACATTTATTAATTTGGTGCTGATGTGACTAGGTATGAATGTGGACAAGCTCAAACCAATAGCACAGCTAAAAATAGTATGGCTAGACCATCTCGCATAGCGGCGCACCTTGTCGGATAACAATACTTGGCTAGTGTGAAATTCAGTTGGGAGCATCTTAGTTTGGCGCTAAGTATAAATACTTAGAACGAAATTCCGCCATCTCAGCCCCTTGGATCGCCATTTCACTTTTTTGTAAGATTACTATATTTTTTAGAAAGCCTTGCTATTCAAGGTTTTCGAGAATGAGTATAAATACTTAGCGCCAAACTAAGATGCTCCCAATTCAGTTCTTGTAAATGCTGTCATGTTTTCTTCCTGGTCTTAATAGTAAAAAACTCAAAACCTTTTAGATATAGGGCTTTGAGTTTTTAAGTGTTCTTAAATTGATTAAGGTTTTGTGTAGGCTTTACCTGCTCTCAAAAGTGTCTCAAGGCGATAAACCTCATTGTTAATTTGCTCATCGGTTAGAGATACTAAATCGGCTTTGTCTACTCGAAAGTTGAATTTATTGATCGATGCAACATACCGATCTTCTAGTTCCTTGCGATTAGTTTTTGGAGTAGGGGCGACGGGTTGAGCTTGAACTGATTGGCTAGGCGATCGGGAGTTTTCTGAGATTAGATATCCGCAAATACTGCCAACTGCCAAGCATGAGAAGCCAGTAGCAAACAGCAGTTTAATCATGAAAACCTACCTGTATCCGTACTGTTTTAGCTAATCCAAAACCTGTTGCAGTGCCAACTGAAAAAGCGGTAATAGTGGCAAAAATCAACAGCAAAAATC
This sequence comes from Synechococcales cyanobacterium PMM_0003, assembly GCA_949128015.1. Lineage (GTDB taxonomy): Bacteria > Cyanobacteriota > Cyanobacteriia > Pseudanabaenales > Pseudanabaenaceae > Pseudanabaena. The sequence goes on along the minus strand of CASBRC010000049.1, from coordinate 3,955 downwards.
CCATGATGATGATTTTGTCTTTGTCGTCTGGAGAGAAGTTTTTAAGCACTGCTTTCAACCTCACTCAAAAAAACCTTTAAACCAACTGCGATCGCCAACAAAATAAAGGCAAGCGACAAAGGTAATAGAGCCAAAATCAAAAACGGAATAGCCAATAGAACGCAAGAAACTATCAAAAAAATGATGATGTAGTTTTTGATTTTTGGCTTTCTAATGCGTCTAGGTTGTGCAGATTTGAGCCTGTAGCGGCGGCGGGGTAATGTTTTCATAATTGCCACCATTTTTTTGGTGGTTCATCGTCTTGATCGTCATCGTCATCGTCAACATGATCGGCGGAATCGTCAACGTCCAACTCGTCATCATCATCATGATCGGCGGAATCGTCAATGTCCAACTCATCGATCAATTTCTGATACTGCCAAAGTTCCTGATAATCGTCATCGTCAATATTTTGGGGAATACCTGTAATTGCACTTAGTAAGGCTTTAATCATTGCTCACCTCACTAGCACCAATTGCGATCGCATCTGGCAAAAGTGCCAAGCTCACATCACTAGCAGGGGATACGGAGCTTATCCATGCCCAGAATTTTGATTGTGCTTTCTCGATCATCAGAGCTTTCACTTTGCTCCAATCGATCGATTCAAGAAGTGAATCTGCAAGCAGATCTTCGAGGTTAAGCGAGGTTAAATCGGTTAACGGTGTGGTTACAGGTTCGGGCGTGAGTTCGGTTGTTTTAGCTGTCTTAGCTGCCATAATCTGTATATCTCTTGATAAAGGGGATACAAAGGCGATCGCGTAGTTTTAGTAGGCAATGCGATCGCCTTTGCTATATGATGCTAACATCAAATGATTAAATGATGCGTTAGGTCAATGAATCGAATAACAATGCCATCATGTTTATCAGAAAGTTTTAAACATGAAATGGCAAAAGCAAAATTACAGATATTGATCGACTCAGATCTAAAAAAGACAATAGCCAAGCTTGCTATAGACAAGGACACTTCTGTAACTAGCTTGGTTGAGCAAGCCTTGATTAAGGAATATGGAAACATAAGCGATCCCGCCAAACCCAAAAATCATGAGTGAGTCGATCAAGGCTACCCGCGCAACTGTGGCGATCGGCGATCTAATCGTTGATGCTTTCCAATTGACTGACGGTAGCTATCGGATGTCATTGAGCCAAGCTGCTGAATGCGTCGGAAAACCTGCTAGAGGCACTTTCGATTTTTTGCAATCTAAGGCTCTCAAACGCTTACTAGGAGAAGTTCAAGGCACTTTCGATTTTTTGCCTGATGAGTCTACAGACAACTATCAGCCAGAAAATCTAACTGTCGATATAGGTGAAGGCGGATCGCAAGGTCAAACAAGAATTAGAGGCTTACCACTAGAACTAGTTGCCCTCTATTGGGCATGGGAAAGTTTTCGGGGTAATCGTTCAGCATTACTTTTGACAGTTTCCCTAACCACTGAATCTCTAGAACGTAGGTTTGACGATGCTTTTGGTGTGATTCGTACTGAAAAAGAACGTAATCAGCGCTTATCGCAACAAAACAAACAGTTAGAACAAAACTTAGCTCAAATAAGTGATGGACTTACATTTGACGATGAAAGCCGTCGCGAACTCAATGAGCTTAAATCATGGCTTCGAGATAACGGTATCGAGCCTTATGGCTTACCCGAAGGCGATCGCGACAATATCAAGGGAAATCGAATTGATTGATTTTTCTATCGAGCCAATGGTTAATCGGAAACAAGCTTAAGAGTCTGCATGAAACATGAAAGCCTGTCCCCTAATGGTATTTGAGTTTAATCTAGTTTTAAAAAGTAGTTGACAACTTATCTGTATTTCAATATATCAGATAGGATATTTAATTAATTAAGAACATTAGAAAACCTCAAAACTAACTCTAGTCAATCAATATGCTTCTTGCTTTTTAATATTTGAGTATTCAATAAGTTACAGATATTTATCTTTTGCTAATGTGTCTCTTATTTTTGAAAATGATCGTATATACTAGTGAAAGTTGCAGGTATTTGTTTTTTAATTATGTCTACAAAAAAACTTTTGACTTTAAAAGTTGAGCAAGTGGCGATCGACCATTATACCGATGTAGCGGCATCACTCAAGATGAATCGCTCTGAGATGGTTCGTACTGCGATCGCTGAGTTCATCCAAAAGCAAAACCCACAAGCAGCATAGCCACCTGTGGGTTTCAATCTATTTTGTTTACGCTCTACCTAATCAATTCTTTAAACTTTCCACGGCACGAAGAATTGCAAGCGGTAGGCATTCACTGGTAATACCATCATGCCTCAAAAACGTAGTCGCTGTAAAGACTCTGTGTCTCGGCGCTCCCTCAATTTTAGCACGGATGCTTACTACATAAGCGTTAAAGCACATCAAAATTTATTGAGAGTAATCAGTAACCTCTACTGGCTCCAACGTCACGAACCGATTTACCACTGCTTTAAAAATCGTCATGTATTGAGCGATCGCGATATTGCTGCTTACAGGGAATATGTCGGTCTAGCTGAAGAAATTTGCAATGAAGGGGGGCAAGCATAATGTCGAGCCTCACCATGCAAGAACAAAAATTTGCGAGTATCTTCGGCAACTACGGTTGGCAATGGATTCTAAAAAATGACTCGTTTAACTGGCTAACCCAAAAACGGTATGCCATCAAGCCCAAACAGTTGATCGACCTATGGCGCGATGTTACTCAGTTTGTTGGTGTGCGTTTTGGCAAGACAACCAAGTATGCAGTAATCGACATTGATGCTGGGAGCAGATATCACACCGATCGCGGATTATGCGCAATAAAAGCGGCACTAGAATCGATCGGATTGGTGCGATCGATTCTGCTTCAATCCAGTGATTCGGGCGGATGGCATTTATATATCCCTTTGCCAGAATCGGTAAATAGCTTTAATTTGGCTTGCACAATCCGATATGCATTGGAGCAGCAAGGCTTAAAAATCCAAGGTGGGCAATTGGAGCAGTTCCCGAATTGCAAAGCCTTTAATAGTGAATACAACGGGCATAGATTACCACTGCAAACAGGTAGTTACCTACTCGATGGCGACTTTCAAAAATACTCGCAATCCTTAGAAAGCTTTCTCAGTGCATGGGATAGCGCTTCCGCTTGTCAGGACATGGAGACGCTGAAAGATGCGATCGCCAATGCTCCAAAAGTCAAAACTTACAAACTTGACGGTAAAAATGACGATTGGTGTAAGCATCTAGAATCCATGATCGAAATTGGCTGGACTGATAAGGGGCAGTCTAACGGGTTGCTTCATGCGATCGCGCAATATCATCGCGTATTTAAGGCTGTGGACGATGAACAAGAGTTGGTAGATGCAACCGTAACAACTGCCAAAAATACCAAGGGATTTTATGAATACTCTAGCCATGTAGATGATCTTCAAGATCGTGCCGAAGACATTGCCAAGAATGTGATGGTTAAAAATTGGTGCTATGGCAATAATCGCAGTTCCACAAAAAGCGATCGCCCAAAAATTGACAAACCTAATTATGCAGATCGGCTTATGGCGGCGATCGAGCAAATCAAAAATCAAACATTTACGACAACCCGATCGCTACTTGAGGCTCTAGCCAAGCTGCTGAAAACCAGCCTTACCACCTTATATAAATTTCGGAAGCTATGGAAACCACTGCTGAACAACTGTAACGCGGCTTCTAGTGATAATTCTAGCGATTTAGTTGAGCATGAAATCGCAGTATATAAAACTAGCCAAAACAGTGAAACCTTTACAGAAAGCGGCGTTACAGTTCAAGCCCCTAATGAAGTGTGTTTAACTGAAACATTTCCCCTAAATCCTGAACCTCAAACCAGTATCCCAGTACGCGGGGTCTCCAAATTTTTTGATGAAAACTCAGAACCTATACAGGATAAGGAGTTTAAGCAAATCATGACTTTTGAGCAGCAAAT
>CASBRC010000048.1 GCA_949128015.1 Synechococcales cyanobacterium PMM_0003 | reverse complement strand
TTGCTGTTGAGTCAGGAATACCCTTAATCTAGCGCCCATATATTGAGTTACCTCAGTAGATGTATTCTCTTTCTTTACTTATCTTAACATAGTTTTGTTTTTTTGCGCCGACCTACTTAGTTTAGGTTTAGATTGCGCTGCAATGGGCTTACTAGCGGATGGAGAGTGCATTAAAGAAAGCCTAAGCACATCTTACATTTTGAGAGCTGGCAGCCTCGCGTAACAAACGATTTGCGGGCGTGTTGCACGGCAAAAGTCTATCCAACAGTCAAGCAAAATCCATTAGTCCTTTGTTTTTATGATAGACACGCAATCTGTTTGTCAAAATTTCCAGAAAAAGAACGCTAACCGTTTAGAAACTTATTGCATTAGGAGACAATAATGGCAAAATTACCGACAACATTTACCACGCTTGATTTACAAGGATTTGACATCGAGAAGAGTAATCAGACAGCAATCAACCGAGAGATGCTTGATGTCGCTTGTGCGGTGCTTCAAAAAAACAGACTAGGGATTGTGAGTCGATCGGTGCAATCGGCGCTCAAGCATATCTATGGCATTGGTGGTAGCACAGACGTAATCTGTCAGTTACTCAAAGAGTGGCGATCGGAAAACCTAGCGTCGCTCAAACAGGGACGCAGTGAAAAAGACTTAGCTTCAGTAATTCTGGAAGCAAGTAACGACGGTTTGCTTGAGGAGTCAGATATTCCTGAAGAATATTTGGCAGTAATGCGTCAGATGGCGATCGCAGGTTTTCAGTTGGCTTACCAAAAAGCAGACACCAGTGTTTCAGGCGAGCGCATGAAGTTGTTATCGCAGGAAAATACTGCGATGCAACAGCAACTCAAGGATTTTCCTCTGTTGCTGACTGAATTGAACTTCTACAAGTCAGAGTACGAGCGCCAGCGCAACGAACTCAAGGAAGCTTACATGAATCTGAATAAACAACAGTTAGCGGATTCTGATACTTACAGGCAACAACTGGAAACCTTGGGTTCAGAACGTAATGATTTGCAGATTTCACTGTTGGTTGCTGAAGGAAAGCTAGCAGAACTGGCTGAGATGGAAGTGAAAGAGCGCGATCGAACATTAGAGATTGCTCGACTCAACGGTCAACTTGAACAAAAGCAGTCAGAGATTAGTGAATTACATGGTGAGATTAAATCACTGCAAACGGTGGTTGGGGCTAAAAGTGCGATCGAATCACAATTGCTTACTTTGAAGACACAACTCAAGGAAGCCAACGAAACAATAACTCGCTTGCAATCCCAACAAAAGTCTACATCTGCTCTAGAAGTTGATGTAGACGTTGACTCATTGCAGACAGCTAATGAAAGTTTGGCAGCAGAAGTCAGCAATTTACAGGCTCAGTTGCAAGAGTTTCAATCAGGCTCAACCAAGAAAAGCAAAGCCGTAGCAAATAGCAAATAATGTTTCGCTACTCAGAAGCAAAACACAAGTTTTGCTTTTGGGTAGCGCTTTTAGTTTTGGGTGAATTAGTTTTGCGTAAAACAGATTGGTAAAAAAATATGGGGATTAAAATGGGGATTAAAGCAGAGTTGGACTTGATGTTGAGTGCACGATATCCGCTGCTGTACGTGGTGAGTGCAGAGGAAGAAGTGGCAGAAGAGGCATTACTGGAGGTGGCGCAGGCTCGGAAGTCGCAGATTTACTTCTGGGATTTTTCGCGGGGTTGGAGTGACCGGGAAGGTGCGGATCAAGGCAACCCGATGGCAGCCTTGGCTCGTGTCGGCAAAGCGTCCGGGGATGTGGGGAGTATTTTTGTGCTCAAAGATGTGGCGACTCTCATAGCGCCCGGTGCTAATGGACAGATTGCAGCGGGGCAGTTACCGATCGTCCGTGAAATCAAGAATCTGGCAAGAGAGATGGCGCGCGATGGCTTACGCCCCGCTTCGCTACGGCGCTGTTTGGTTTTGATGAGTGAGCAACTACGGTTGCCGATCGAATTACGGGAAGAAACGACCGTCGTAGATTTCAGTTTGCCGAGCATCGAGGAGATATCTGAACAGGTTAACTTACTTGTGGGCAAGAAACTGAAGCTACCAGATTTAGAGAAAGAGCAACTGCTGAAAGCCTGTCAGGGATTGACTCGGTGTCGCATCGCACGGGTGTTAGCAAGGTGTCTAGCACTTAGCGGAAAAGTGGATGAAAGTGCGATCGCCCTCATCATCGAGGAGAAGCGCCAGACCATCCGCGAAACAGGGATTCTTGAATTTATCCCGGTTCAAGCAGGTTTAGAATCTGTGGGCGGATTGGAGAATTTGAAGAAATGGGTGAGGGTGCGATCGAACTCATTTACCGACGCTGCACGAGAATATGGTTTACCCGCTCCCAAAGGTTTGCTGTTGGCTGGAATTCAAGGAACCGGGAAATCTCTGAGTGCTAAGACCATCGCTGCTGAATGGCGGTTGCCGTTGCTGCGGTTGGAGATTGGGCGTCTGTTTGCTGGCATTGTCGGTGAGAGTGAATCACGGGTGAGGCAGGTGATTAAGTTAGCAGAGGCGATAAGCCCATGCGTCCTGTGGATTGATGAAATCGAGAAATCGCTCTCGAATGACCAAGGTAATGGAGATTCTGGAACAAGTCGGCGGGTGTTTGCTACGTTGTTAACCTGGATGCAAGAAAAAACTGCACCGGTGTTTATTGTTGCTACGGCTAATCAAGTTGAACTTTTGCCTGCTGAACTAATTCGCAAGGGAAGGCTTGATGAGCTTTTCTTTGTACACCTGCCCACACAGTTAGAGCGGGAACAGATTTTCAAAGTTCATTTGAGCCGATTACGAGCCGATCGCATCTGCTCTTCCAGAAACGATTTTGACATTGAATCACTGGCTAAAAAAAGCAAGGATTTCTCCGGTGCAGAGATTGAGCAGGTAATCTACGAAGCTATGCAACATGGTTTTAGTCGTGATGAAGAATTTACGATGCTCGATTTGTTAGATTCGATCGCGTCGTGTATTCCCTTAGCCCAAATTGCTCAACCTCAAATTGATGCACTTAAATCCTGGGCTGTTCGATCGGGTGCTAAATCTGCCAGTCTTGAAGAACTTCCACTAACAAAATCTGATACTTCGCTTTTGATTGTTGATGTTGAGCAAAACTAAACAAGATTAATGGAAAGAGTAATTGATTTAAACGAACCTCCCATCGTAGGTAAGAAATATTTACTCAGGTGCATCAAAACTATTGGCTTTCAGTATGGGAAGACTCACAACCTTCCCGTTATTGGGGATTTCCATACTGACCAAGAAATTATTGGATTCTCTGACGAACATATTCACGTTGACTGGCGATTTCTCAGTCGCTCTGATTGGTCAGATTTTTCTAACAAGGGGAATAGAGCCGATTTAGTTTACTCAAGAGTTATCTCCCGCCAATATGTTGTAGGTGAAACCGAAAGAGTGTTGCGCTGTAATCGCGATTTCCCACCATTCCCTTTGCAAATTCCTGAGCATCATATTGAATGGTTTCCTCAACTTGAAAAATTCTATTGCACATCATCATCTCAAATTGATTGTAAAGAACGTTGTCCACATCGGGGCATCAATTTGAGTTCAATCGCTTGCAATAAAAATGGAATCAAAGTTTGTCCGGATCACGGACTGCAATGGGATTCAAAAGGTGATTTAGTTCCACAAGTTTTTGGGAAAAAGTAATGCTTCGCTTTTGATGTTGAGTTGTTGATAGAGAATTTGTGGAGAATTAACTAATGAAAATTGAACGCATGAAAGCCTTAATTGCAGGAGCAGAAGCAAGTCTAAAGACAATCGCAGATGATGAAAACTTCCAAACAATCTCAAGTAAAATTGATGTTGATTTAGAAACCATAATCCAAGGATTGTACGATTTGTACGAGACGATTGACAGTCAAACCTATTCTGAAGTTGAGGAAAAAGTTGAGCAAAAAGTCGAGAATATTTTCGACTTACTAGGAACCAAATAAATCGCGTTTTGGTGGGTCGCTCCCACCACTTCATCACTTGCTAACTAATAATTCAGGTAATTTTGTTCATCCTTTGTCGGTAATCGAAACAATTTCTACAGCACAAGGCGAAAAACAGGTGGTAAACTGTTGGGCTTTTGCCTCAATGATTTGGTCAAGCGCTCTCAATGGGAATCAAAATGCTCTAAAAATGGTTGATGAATTGTTTGCGAATAAACACGAAATTCCCATATTTTTGCAAGCTTCTAAAGAGGGAAATCAAGCTATGATTTTCAGCGCAATTAACGTTTTAGCTTTTGCTTTGGATGACAAAATAGCAGAAGTCTTTGAATCCCAAAAGTCTACGTAACAATTGAGGTTTTGTCATGGTGAAATACGCAGTTTGTTTTATTTACTATTCGTTCGGCACAGCCACAGAGAACAGCCAAATCGTTTGGCTAACAGATTCCCCGCTAGCGTGGGTAACAGAGCTAGAAGATGCAAAGATTTGGGATGATAGAGCTACAGCCGAGGCTTGCATGGAAAACGCGAATCAACTAATCACTGGAGTTGAAAAGCAATTCTTCAATGTTGTAACGATTAATTGGCATGAAGAATGTGCCGAATAAATGAGATAATAAATGTATTGTTTAGCTTGCAGCGGACACACATTACTTCCCCGGCAACGGGGATTTCCTCATTTTTTGTTATCAAGATAAGATTGCAGTAATTGAATCAGAAACATGGGCTACAAAAAGATTTACTTACATCGTGTAATTGCAGAAGCTAAGATAGGTCGTGCATTACGATCGGGTGAAATCGTCCATCACATTGATCACAACCCTTTAAACAACCATCCTGATAATCTTGAAGTGTGCTCTTCTAGCTTCGTTCATTCCCAACATCACCGCAAACGTGAGAAAAAGTTAGAATTATTAATCGAAATTGATGGTTTATGGTTTTGAAATGATTCTTGGAAGATATTTTGAAAGATATATTGAAAGACAATGCTTCGCTTTTGGTGTTGATGTTTTTGGCAGTAAATCTCATGAAGCATGGTAGATGGTCAAGTAAATATAATTGTTGCCTTAGTTGCCAAAGAAACGATCGTAATCATGGAGCTAAAGGACTTTGTGTAGCTTGTTATAGCCGTCAGCACCGTAGCTCAATTCCGGTTGAGACATCCAGAGAAAAACACCGAGAAAAATGGAACAAACAATCTTTTGACGGGAATCGTGAAGTAGCTTTGCAACGTGATGGTTACAGATGTACTCTTTGCGAAACTGAGAATCATCGAGTGGTTCATCACATTGATGGGAATGGCAGAACCTCCAAAAAACCTAATAACGATTTAGGGAATTTGCAAACTTTATGTCGTGCTTGCCACATGAAGTTACATGGCACTATCAGGAGAACACAAAAGTGGTCACAAAAGTACGATTTTTGTCAAAGTTGCGAAACTACAGAGGTTAAACATTACGGTCATGGTTTGTGTGAAGATTGTCGTCGGAAACGTAAGAAGAAAGTTTAACCATTAAGCGAGATTGATTGTTTGTGGTTCCAAAAGAATCTTGAATTTTGACATCTTCTGATTCTGATTAAGTAGGTAGGCGGGAAAAAACCTATTTATGTAACAAAACATTAAGTTACCTAATTGGAGTTAAACTTAAGACGTTCTGTAGTGTAGTTTCCCCTTTGTCCTCTAACTTCTACTCCAT
>CASBRC010000047.1 GCA_949128015.1 Synechococcales cyanobacterium PMM_0003 | reverse complement strand
GGGTTTTCCCTCCTGGTACTAATGCAATTTCGTCGATGCCATAGGCTCTGCGTGCAGTTTTACCGCGCCCAATTTGAATGTCCACTGTTTGTACTCTCTAGAATTTGATAGTGAAAAATGTGTGCGTAAAAATCTTGTAGTCAAAGATCTACGCTAAGGGTTAATGTTTTAAGCTGCGATTGCGTGCGTGATGCTTGATGTTCGTCAGGCTTACAGAAAATCTTAATAATTCCTTAAGGTATTTCTGATCATTGACTAATGATAGCTAATTAGTGCGATGGGAGGTTATTTTTTAAGGGTAGAACTTTGTTGTGTCACTTATAAATTAACTAGATCTAAATGATGGCTGAATTTTTCAATACCTATGGCTTTTTGCTGGTCTCAGCGATTTTTGGTTCAATTCTGGGGATTTCTGTTTATTTGCCATTAATGGCAGGGCAGTTGTCATTGGCGACTCCCGGATTTTATGCGTTAGGTGGATATATTGCGGCGATCGCATCTACGAAAATTTTTACGACGACAACAGGGGTTTTACCAGTCTGGTGGGTATTACTAGAGATGTTGGCGGCGGGTGGAATATCGGGTATCTTAGCGATTATTTTGGGGATTCCTGTATTGAGATTACGGGGAATTTATTTAGCGATCGCAACAATCGCATTTGTCGAGATTTTGCGTGTGGTGGCGCTCAATCTTGAAATTACAGGTGGTGCGGTCGGTATTTTTGCGATTCCCCAGCCATTTCAGTCTCCTTTGGAATATCTCTGGATTGCTCTGCCGCTATTAGGGTTGAGCATGACCTTTATGTATCGGTTGGAAAAAATTCGAGTCGGACGCGCCTTGGTCGCCATTCGTGAAGATGAACTGGCTGCGGATTCGATGGGGATCAATCCCACTTATTACAAAGTTTTAGCATTTACTTTAGCTGCCATTTTGGCTGGTGTGGTGGGAGCTATTAGCGCTCATTTCTTGAATACATGGAATGCTCGTCAGGGAACCTTTGATGCCAGCATTATTTTCTTAGCATTTGTCTTAATTGGTGGTTCACGCACATTTTGGGGACCAGTTGTTGGTGGAATTGTGTTAACTGCTTTGCCTGAAGTTTTGCGTGGTGCGGCTAGTATTTCTGGTATGCCTGTATGGTTGGGACAATTTCTCAAAGATGGGCGCTTAATTATTTTTGGGGTGTTGATTGTCGTAGGAACAATTTTTTATCCGCAAGGGATCATTACGCCAGAGTTTTTGGGCTGGTGTAAACGCATTACCCACAAGATAAGTCAAAAGGCGATCGCAAAAATCTCCAACAAACAAGAGGCTTAAGCCCCTTGCCTCTCTAAATCTAAAATTGACATGTTACTGTCTGCCATCAAGACAAGCCAATCAAGTCCTATGGGATCGCTTTGGTATCTAATCCCAAAGTTGAGATTTATTCTTTGTTGCAGCGCGGGATAACTATTGAAATTTTGCACTAAAACCCAGAAGATAGAGGCGATACTTCGCACTGCTTCTATTTTCTGAGTCGTAACATGGACATAACGAATAAATCAATCTTAGCTATTCAGCAAGTAACTCGCCGCTTTGGGGGCTTAGTGGCGGTGAATGATGTGTCCTTTGATGTACAGGAAAATGAAATATTTGGCGTGATTGGACCGAATGGTGCAGGTAAGACGACTCTGTTTAACACGATCACGGGATTAATCGCGCCAACGAGTGGCAAGGTTTGCTACGATGGACGCGAAATCACAAATCGTCGTCCGCATCAGATTGCTAAATTTGGCGTAGCACGGACATTCCAGAATATTCGCTTATTTGGAGAACTATCAGCCCTAGAGAATGTAGCGATCGCAAGACATCTCTGCACTACTACGGGTGTTTGGAATGGAATCTTAGGCTTATCACCAACTCAGAAAGAAGAGAAGCAAACCTACGATCGCGCCTTAGAATTATTGGAATTAGTCGGACTCAGCGATCGCACAGATATAAAAGCCAAAAACTTCTCTTATGGCGATCAGCGTCGTCTGGAAATTGCCCGCGCTCTTGCATTGGAGCCAAAATTATTATTGCTAGACGAACCCGCCGCAGGGATGAATCCCAATGAGAAAGGACAGTTAAGCGATTTTATCCGTAGTTTGCGCGATCGCTTTGCTCTTACTATTTTATTAATCGAGCATCATGTTCCATTGGTGATGGGACTCTGCGATCGCATTGCGGTTTTAGATTTTGGGCAATTAATTGCGATCGGCAAACCTGAAATTGTCAAATGCGATCCCGCAGTGATTGAGGCTTATTTGGGAGATAATTAAACCCAAACCGAAAAAGCTGTGCATGCGCTACAGCTTTTTCGGTTTTAAGGTTTCTTTTGCCCACCTACTTAGACATGGAAGCTTTGGAAGTTGTACTCTCTGCTTGAACTTTGCTAGGCTCAAGAGGTTCAGGCTTAGGATTTACTGAAGGAATAACTGAAGTATTAGTATCAATAGGTGCTGGTTGATTCGGCTCTGGCTCTAATACTGGCGCATCTTCTTTTGAAGTTGGAACTATTGGCGTGTCCATAGCAGGAGTTTTTGATTGCTCTGATACTTTGGGAGAAATATCTTGCTCTGCTAAACGCTTTTGTTCAGCTTCTTGAGCTTCTTGAGCGGCTAACTGTTCAACCTCCCGACGACGCTCCTCATTTTGGCGCTGAAATTGAGAACCCTGTTCTTCAAAGGTGACGCGCACTCTGACATCAGTACGCCCACCTTCAGGAATGGTTTGCGGATTAAATTGCCATTTACTCATCGCTTCGATGGTTTCGCGATCGGTCTGTTCATCGCCGCTAGATTGACGCAATCGCACATTAGTAACTCTACCATCGGGAGAGATATCATAGGTAACTCTAGGAGTTCCTTCTTTACCACGATATTGGGGCTTAGGACAGCTTAGACATTCAAGTTTTGGTGGTGAAGATGTTACAGAGGGAATTGGTGCGGGCGGTAAAGTGCTAGTTTGAGTGCCTTTACCATCTTGTTTACCATTGATAATTCCATCGATAACCCCATCTTTTTTGCCATTGGGATTACCATTTGTTTTACCGCCAAGAATAAATCCTGTCGAGATTTTATTATTGCCAAAGCCAGAACCAATTCCATCTTTGGCGATTATTGAACCACCACCCAATGGAACTTTAATATCGCTACCTCCAGTGGTGAGCAAAGGTTTTAAGGTGTCGGGAGCGGCGGCATCTTTACCTTCTTTTAGAGGGGTTGTGGGTTCAGGAGCAAGGGCGATTGCCATGGGAGCGGATTCAATCGGTGGAACTTCTTGGGGATTGGGTGCAATTGGCTCTGGTTCCTTAGCAAGTTCGGTCACTTTCTCTTCAGGTATACGGTTATCGACAATAAATTCGATGGTGTCGTCGGCTTCTTTGCTGGTTTCTTTCCATAGAGTCGGAACTGGCGCAATCATGACTGCGGCATGAATACAAGTAGAGCCGATCAAGCCTATGAATAATAAAGGCATTAAAGCTTGATTTTCTTTTTTGGAGTCAGAGTCAGCAAGTTTAGGCGTATTCATAGTATTGATCTCCTAGGTAGAATTTGAACAGGCAAGGGGCTTAAGCCCCTTGTTAATTGTTTTTGGTGGCGATCGCCATTTTGACGCGGGGGATTTGGCGCAGTTGATCCATCACTTGAATGACATCGCCATGCTGCACTGTGCGATCGGCATTGAGAACCACGATCAAATCTTGATTGGGTTCTAATAACTGTTTGACGCGATCGCTAACTTCGGTAATACCAATCTTTTGTTTATTCAAGAATACCTCTGTCTTCTCATTGACGCTGATCGTGGCGCGAGCAGGTGTTCTTTGCATTGCTCCCGATTGCGCTTTTGGTAAATCCACGGGCAACCCTTCGGTGCGATTTAGAAACAATGAGGAAAGTACGAAGAAAGTGAGCAATGCAAATAGAACATCTAAAAGCGGTACAACATTCTTGATTTCTATCGGCTGATCGCTCAGATCTTCATCATGGCGGCGACGGGTTCTTCTAGACATGAGCATTCACCTGTTGAGATGGCTGTTGACGGTGCGATCGCAAATGTTGTAACTCCATCTGAGTACAGCACTCATCGAAGTAAGCAACTTGTTGGGCATAAAGCGATCGGAAAATACTCGCCGCGATTAGTGCAATCACCGCCACAGTTAATCC
>CASBRC010000046.1 GCA_949128015.1 Synechococcales cyanobacterium PMM_0003 | reverse complement strand
TTAACAAGTACAAATTAAGCTCAATAAATCCATGGGAATAAGAGAAATATCAAGAGGATTGCGAAAAACTCTGCTACGAGCAGAAAATATGTCTCTTTCGCTTTATGAAGAAAAAATAGCAGTAGATATCGATGGCTGGTATAACAGACTCAAAGCAGATGGTGAAGACTATGTCTTGTTGATCACGGAAAAGTCTGGAGATATAGCCATGGCATTGATTGGCAAAGATAAAAATATCTATGTGAATGAAGAAGCTAGAGCGCAACTATCGAAAATGTGGGGTAAGAACTACACCAAAGAGGTGAAGTTCCTAATCCCTAGAATAGCTGATGACATTGATGGTTACATTGTTTCGGTAATTGGAATTACCGTTCAAATAACTTCTAAGCGTTTAAAGGCGATCGGTATGGGTCAGAGGGTTAAGCCCTAGTAAATCTGAAGTGGCGATCGCAAATTCTTCTGATACAAAAAAAGGTTAGCATTTACGGAGTTTTCGGTAGTAAACTTAGGCATAGAAAGCATATAGGCAAGTAAATAAACTAATATGTATCCTCCAGATCCTAATCCTGATGCTAATTCCAATTCTAACAACCAGAAATATTCTCTTTTAGTGGAGATTGGTCGTGGGTGGGAATGGGTTGTTTTCTCGGTTAAAGTTTTGCGCCAACATTTTTATTAATTTTTTTAATCAACATTATGAATGCTTTAGAATTTTTTCAAAAAAGTGCAGGGAAATGGAAGTCGCAACGGACTACCCATCATCTAGCCTTTCGCCGCGCTGAAAAAGGTGGCTCAGAAATTTATGTTGATCCACTTAATGCTGACGATCCGAAGGTGATCGAAATCTGTCAAATGCATGAGTTTGATCCCAGCACTGCGATCGGTGGAGCCTATGTCAAATGGGATGGAACCATGGCATGGGATAAAGAAGATGACGAAAATCACTCAGGCGAAACTGTGTTTGCACTTGTACCAGATGATGAAACTGGTCGCAAAGGGAAGCTTTTGCGTGAGCGTGGCTATGCAGAAATAATGCCTGTGATCGGTTGTTACGAAATTGATGATGAAGATGCGCTTGTCTTGATTACTGAATATCCTTCCATGAGTTCCTATGAGCGCTTCTGGTTTCCTGCGCCAAATGTGCGGATGCGAGCAAGCACCGTAAAGAGATTTGGCGGCTTTAGCACAGCAACTTTCTGCACCGAAGAACTGATGGATGAAACTAATAGTACTGAGATGTCGGAAGATGTTAGTCCTGTAACTCAACCTGCGATCGCAACAGTTTTTGGCTGGTAAAATTGCCCACAAACCCAGAAAAGAGGCGTGCAAAGTACACCTCTTTTATAAATAAGAAAAGGAGCGCTTCGCGCTCCTTTTCTTTAGCGAAATGGTGGCGCGTACATTAAACCGTCATTCTTCCAGAGTTCATTTTGTCCGCGTGGTAGTTTAAATGGACTATCTTTACCAAGATTGCGATCGTAAATTTCGGCATAATTACCCACATGCTTAATCACTCGCGCTGCGAAGTCACTAGCAACGCCCATATCTTTACCCAAACTGCCATCAATCCCTAAGAATCGACGAATTTCGGCATTTTTACTTTGCGCTTGCATCGCTAGATTTGCTGAAGAAATATCCAAATCCTCCGCCTCAATCGTCGAAAAGATAATCCACTTGACAATATCTGACCATTTTGAGTCCCCATCACCCACCGCAGGCGCTAGCGGCTCCTTAGAAATCACAAAATCTAAAACCACATGATTTTCAGGATCGGCAAGTCGAGTACGGCGCACTACCAGAGCTGAGCGATCGGCAGTAATTGCTGTGCAACGTCCAGACTGATAGGCACTAAATGTCGCATTCACATCTTCATAGACTACGGGCTTGTAGGCAAGATTCCGCTTCCGCATTTGGTCGGCAAGATTCTGCTCCGTGGTTGTGCCAGTCTGAGCGCAAATATCGGCATCCTTGAGATCTGCGATCGTTTTAATATTGCTATCTTTTCTTACCATCACGCCCTGACCGTCATAAAAAACCACGGGCATAAAGGCAAGACGCGAACCAGTATCTCGGCTTAATGTCCATGTGGTGTTACGGCTCAATACATCGATTTCGCCCGACTGTAAAGCGGTGAAACGTTCTTTAGCATTGAGGTTGCGAAATTGAACTGCATCGGGATTATCAAATAAAGCGGCGGCGATCGCTTTGCAAATATCCACATCTAGCCCCGAATACTTGCCCTCTTTATTGACAAAGCTAAATCCTGGTAACTCGCCACTGACTCCGCAAACTAACTTGCCTCGACTTAGCACTATTTTGAGGCGATTGGCACTGCCAACCGTCGATTGATTAGGCTGTGGGATTGGCTCACAGGCCGCGAGAGCAAATAAACATAAACCTGCAAATAGCAATGCGATCGCCTTTTGCCAGACTTTTTTTGGCAAAAGATTTTTCCAGAAATGCCAGATTTTTTTTGGACGCGATCGATTTTGATAATGCATGAATACCCTTTTGATGCTTTTTAGGTGCTTTTTTGATTGCATTATAGCGGCTTGTCAAAAAATCCCAATAATAAAGACTGGTGATATTGCGATCGCAAAATTTAAAAATTAATAGGTGAGCGAGATGTAACAAATCATTAAAGCGAACAAAGTTGTGATATTTTAGTCGAGATCAAAAGTATTCTACTGCCGCTTAATTCAACCCTTGGGTTGCTATGTATTTGTCACGGCAAAACAACAAAAGTTACTGATATGAATAGAATAAAGTATTTACTAGGTTGGGTATTAGCTAAATTATTTCCCAAAAAAGTTGATGAAGTCTACAATAATTTTACGATTCCTAATAATTGTGATAATAACTTAAATATTCATATTGTAGAAAGATTAATTCGTTTTTATCTCGCATCCAAAATGAAAAAGCAAGAGTGTAAAATCTCAGGTGAGTTGGAAGCAGTTCATAAAAGCTTTTGGAGCAAATCAGAAACATATTTTTATAACACTAAGGATAGAACAGAAGAAGTTCATATACCAGCCTACAAGGATATTGTTCAAGGGCTGAGTTCTCTATTAGTGGATAAAAATATTCAAACCGTGTGTGAATTTGGTCCTGGAGATGGGAATTGGCTGAATTATCTGTCGCAGCAGTGGGAAGTTGTTAAGGAATTTATTGGGATTGAGATATCCCAGAGTCAAGTTGAGAGAAATAATAGAAAGTATCAACATCTTACGTTTATAAAGTCAGACTTAATCGAATGGACTGAGACAAACGCAACAGATCATACTCTGTATCATACTTGTGGTGGAGTCCTCGAGTATTTATCTGAAACCTCAGTTAAGCGTCTCATTAAGACATTGAAAAATCAGGCAAAGGGTTCGATAATATTTTTTATTGAACCTCTTTATGGGAATTATGATATTAACAAAGACACTGCTTCAGAAATAATCGGTCATGAGCATTCATATACCCACAATTATGTTCACTTGTTAGAAATAGAGGGTATTGAAGTTATAAGCCATGAAGAAAGAGCAGCGATGGGGCATCGAATGTTGATTGTATTAGCATATAATGACGGGTAAAAGTAAAGCGCTTATATGGGGAAACGGGTGCAGCAACTTACAGCAGATTGCAATCAAACCAAACCCAGATTTTTTGTAAAAGCCCCGCAAAGCGGGGCTTTTACAAAAAATCTAGTGGTGGGTTTGTTCGGGATTTGCTGTTAAAAAGCTTGACTCAGATTCTTGTATCTATAAAAGTATAATTTTTTTTGCGAAATCTGGTTTTCACCTAACTCCCGATATGAGCGAAGCTTTCATATACCAAATCTAACTCTTGAAAGACATTCGGATAATTAACACTATGTTTTGGGCGGATAAATTTGCAGCAGATGCAAGCGGCGATCGCATTATAGTTAACGATTCCAAAACCCCCTCTGGGCGCGTTCATGTCGGCTCATTGCGCGGGGTTGTGATTCACGATGCCATTTATCGCGCCCTTAAACACGCAGGTAAACCTGTCACCTTCACCTATGGTGTTGACGACTACGACGCGCTGGACACAGTACCTCACTATTTAGACCAAGCCAAATTTGCGCCTTATTTGGGACAGCCTCTCTGCAATGTACCTTCACCAGAAGATACGGCTACTGATTATGCCAAGTACTTCATGGGCGAATTTCTAGAAGTATTCGAGCATTTAGGCGTGCGTCCTGAAATTTATTACCTGCGCGATCTTTATCGTTCGGGCAAGATGAATCAATATATTGATTTGTTCTTAAATAATGCCCATCTCGTGCGTGAAGCCTACAAAGAAGTCAGCAAAGCCGATCGCCCTTCAAATTGGTATCCCTTCCAGACTATTTGCGAAAACTGCGGCAAAATCGCGACTACGGTGGTGACGGATTACCAAGACGGCAAAGTATTCTATACCTGTCAGCCTAACGCGATGGAATATGTCAAAGGTTGCGGTCATACTGGTTGGGTATCGCCTTTTGATGGCAACGGCAAACTACCTTGGAAAGTGGAATGGGTAGCTAAATGGGAAGTCGTCGGCGTATCGATTGAACTCGCTGGTAAAGACCATTCCCAAAAAGGCGGCTCTCGCGATGTCGCAAATTCCATTTGTCGCAAAGTCCTGAAGAAGAATCCGCCGACTCATGCGCCCTATGAATTTATTTTGGTGAATGGAACTAAGATGAGTTCTTCTAAAGGTGTTGGTTCTAGTGCTAAGGAAATTGCCAATCTTTTACCGCCTGAGCTATTGCGCTTCTTGATGTTGCGGACGCAGCCTCGCAGTGTGATTAATTTCATGCCAAACTATGAGACTGTGACTCGCCTCTTCCGCGATTATGACACGCTGATTGATAAATATCAGGATGATGCACCTAAAGATGAAAAGGCTCAAGAAGAATTAGTTCCTCTCATTTATTCGCAGTTAAATACAGACGAAAAAGTAGAAGGATATCAAGCCTTTGACTTCAGTACCCTGATCTCACTTCTGCAAATTCCTCATCTCGATCTCGAAGCTGAGATTGTGTCCCGAAGTGCCAATCCACTCAGCGATCGCGACTGGGAAGTAGTCCGCGATCGCATTCGCGTGGGCAAAGCATGGCTACAAGACTATGCTGATGAAGAAGAGAAATTGGTTCTCTATCTCGACTCGATGCCCGAAAAAGCAAATAACCTCACTGCTGAGCAGGTGAATTACCTGACTGCCCTAGCTGCTAATCTCGCGGGTGACATTAATTGGGATGGTGAAGAACTCCAAACACTACTGTTTAGAACTTCTAGGGAAATTGAAATTTCTCAGAAAATCGCTTTTGCCGCAGTTTATTACATTTTCTTAAATAAGGAACGGGGGCCAAAGGCGGGAAGTTTGCTTTCTTATCTAGACAAAGATTTTGTGATTGAACGCATCAAAAATGCGATCGCATTAAATCTCACAGCTAGCAATTCCTAAAAAAAAAGCGGCGCGATACGCCGCTTTTTTTGGTTTTATTTTCTGATTCTAGGTTTAGGAATAACTGTTTCAATTGGTAAATCTTCGCTGAGCAAATAATTAGCAGCTTTCTCACTGAGCAGCATCGCTTTGGAAAGAAGCGATCGCGCTGAGCTATTAGTTGGCAAGTAAAGCTGGATAATTTTGCGCTTGATTAGTGGTGACTGAGCGGAGAGAGTGTTACGCGCATTACGCCATTCGGCATCGGAGCGACAAAATAGACGCAGAGCCAAATCGATAGTAGGTTGTCGGCAATTAGTTTCGTCATTGTTCAGAAAAGTATAAATCCTTTCATAACGGCGGCTAATTTCAGGAGCTAAGCAAAGAATTAATAGATCGCGCTCAAAATGTCCTAGCTCTAGGCGATCGCACAAAGTTGGGATCGCTAGACGAATATTGTTTTCATGACTAGCAACAAGGCGATCGCCATAGCGTCCAAGGGGATGCGGAATCTGTGGCGGAGTTTTGGGAGCGATACTGCCGCCTTTAGATGGGTCGATCGCAATAAAGCCTTTCCACCAATGACTAGTCGCCCGATCGGCGGCGGACTTTGACACACGATCGACTTCTTGATTGTTTTGGCGCTGCTTCGCTAGCGATCGCATTAATACGCGATCGAGCCAAGCTAGCTCTGCTTTGAGATATGACCAGTTGTCCGTAAATGGTTGCACTTCAGGAAAAGCATGGGCTTCACCTGTCTCAGGGATCAAGCTACGCCTCGACGCAAAGTACCCCGAATAAATACCCCCACAAATACACCAAAGACTAATAATGCGATCGCAGCATTTGCGATCGTCATATTTCCCCAAGGAGCTGTAAATACAACGCTATCCCATGCCCATGTGCTGTGACAATACACGTAACGAATCGGCTCGATCGCCCAAGATAGAGGGTTAAGGCTAGCGATCCATTGCAACCAAGTCGGCATAAATGCAAGGGGCGCAAGGGCTGTACTCGAAAACATTAAGGGCAAATTTACCAGAAAAATAAACGCTAACATCTCTTGATGTCCTGGCATCGCGAAGGCAAGCCCTAAGCTCAACATCGTAAAGTCCACGATTAGCAGCATCAAGATTAATGACATTACGGCTAAACCGCTCAGACTTGGTAAGCCTGCTCCCATAAGTCCACTAACTGAGACGATCGCGATGGTTTGCACCATACTCAACGCCATGATAAAAATTGCTGAAGCGACAATAATCGAGAATCGGGATACTAAGGGCGCGACTAGGATGCGATTGAGAAAACCAAATTCGCGATCAAACAGCATCGGTAGTCCCGAATTCAGAGCGCTGCTGAAAGCCGTAAATACGATGATTCCTGCCGCTAAAAACTGCACATAGGTCTGACCATCACCGACTAAACCCTTAGGTAAACCACTAAATAATGCGCCAAATAGCAACAACCACATCAAGGGTTGCAATACTCCTGCGATCAGTGTTGTCGGGCGGCGACGCAGTTGGATAAATAGTCTCGTTGTTAAAGCTGTTACTTCTTGCCGAAAATCAGCCGACCA
>CASBRC010000045.1 GCA_949128015.1 Synechococcales cyanobacterium PMM_0003 | reverse complement strand
GCAGAACCAAGTATCGGCGAATCCGCCGCCAACTCGGAACCGGGGGAACGTACAGTAGTTAGAGTTGCCGCCCTCAACAGCGAACAGCGACGCGAAGAACTCGCCCAACTCGCCAGCGGCAGATCTGCCACTGAGGCGATCGCCTTTGCCGAATCTTTGCTTGTCGAAGCCGCCGGATTGCGGCAAAGTCAGTCCGCCAAATCTTGAGGACACCACAATTACTCCCACAAACGGGTGTTCTTAAATGTGATTCAGGGTTTCAAGGAAGTTAGGAGAGTTAAAAAAACAGTTTCAAGGCCCAAAACTGCCAAAAAATCTCCAACCGACAACGGACGATCGAACAGCGTCAAACTCAGTCCCTGAAAACCCGATCCGATCTTCCACGATCAGGGGGTCAAAAGGCGGACTTTTTTGGGAGCCGGAGGTTACACTGAACATAGCAACCGCAAACTTTACAAAAAAAGCTCACAGCCCCCTGATGTTAGTCCCCGGATGCCAGCGTATAGCAGCAAAATTGACAGAAATTCTAGTTAAAAACCACAATTGTGTACAGAGCGGGCACACATCACTAACAACTGGTGGTGTCACAATTGCGGCTATTCCTATCAAGCCATCCCTTTTTCAATGCCACAGCACGCATTCCTGTTCCTGCGGGCGATCGGCTCTTCGACAGCCCAAACCTACTTCAACCGGGTGCGCACCATGCCAAAATCAGTTAATAAACCATTAAAACACCATTCGCACTCTCTAAAAAGATTCCAGCAATTGCACAGCGGCCTTACCGGCCGACTCGCAGAAGAGCCGCAATTTCCACAGAAATCCCCTTGCCCAAGGCCCCGACTTCTGTAAACTGGGAAATAGTTTCACACATACTTGAGTCTTGTGCGACCTGTGACCCTAAAGATGAACTTGCCTGCTGTCCTAGCTTAGACTAACCCTTACACTTAATATTCTGTAAAGGTCTATGAATTCTCCTGCATCTTCCACTAATTACTCTTCTCTCGACAACGTGATAGATGTCACTCGTATCGGCAGTGAAAATAATCATCAAGAACGCTACTCTCCCCCTACTCCTCCTCCCACTAATGATCCTGTGGCTGCCGCTGCCCCTGCTAGCAGTGCAATTATCCCGCGCCAAGGAGTCACCAACATTCTTGCCAACCTCAATAAGGAAAGTTCCGTAGCAGCAGTTAAGGAAGTAGAAGAAAAACTTAAGGTTGTCAATCAAACCCTGGGAATGCTCGACAACATCCTGGCAATCGAGGGATTTGACGCTATCCTCAATGATATGCTGCATTCGATTACCCTCAAAACAGGGGAATTACTGAATGCCGATCGCACTACGATATTTTTATTAGACGACGACAAAAGTGAACTCTGGGCGATCGTCGCTAAAAACGAAAAGGGCGAAAGCATAGAAATCAGAGTTCCCGCCCACGTGGGTATTGCAGGAGAAGTAGCCACGGAGAAAAAATTGGTTAACATCCCTTACGATTTTTACAACGACTCGCGATCGGCTAACGCTAAAAAAACCGATGAAAAAACGGGCTACCGCACTTATACAATGCTGGCAATGCCCTTGCTCTCCGAAGGCACAAACGAGTTAGTCGCAGTTGTTCAACTGATTAATAAACTCAAACCGGATCACCAAAATCATGATCAGTTAGACCAACAAATCGACACGACTGGATTCACCGAAGAAGACGAACGACTTTTCAATGAATTTGCTACCTCGATTCGCCTAATTCTAGAATCCTCCAAATCTTTCTACGCAGCAACTCAGAGACAGCGGGCAGCCACGGCGCTGATGAATGCCGTAAACGCTCTTTCTAAGAGCAGTCTCGACTTAGAAGATACCCTAAAAAGGGTGATGGATCAGGCCAAAGAACTCATGAATGCCGATCGCGGCACCCTGTGGCTGATCGACGAAGATAAAGATGAACTGTGGACGAAACTCCCCAACATCGAAGGCAAACTTACAGAAATTCGCATACCCAGAACCGCAGGTTTTGCAGGCATCGTCGCCAAATCCAGCGAGCCCCTGCTGATTCCCTTTGACGTTTACGAGGACAAGCGCGCAGCCACTTCCCGATCAACCGACGAAAAAACAGGCTACCGCACTTGCAGTATGCTCTGTATGCCAGTGTTTAACTCCGACAACAAATTGATTGGCGTCACCCAATTAATTAATAAAAAACGACAAGGAGAATTCCCGCCCTACAACCCAGCAGATTTCCCCAACGCCCCCGAACAGTGGAAAGCGAGTTTCAATAAAAACGACTTGGAATTCATGAAGTCGTTTAACATCCAAGCAGGAGTCGCCCTGCAAAACGCCACACTGTTTGCAGAAGTCAAACAGCAAGAACAAAGACAAAAAGATATGCTGCACGCCCTGACTAACGGCGTGATTTCTACCGATAAAAAAGGCAATATAGTCGCCACAAATCCCAGTGCCCAAAAATTACTGGGTGTCAGCGAAGCCGAATTAGCCGAAGGTCAATGTTTGCGCGAGTTGATTAAGTTAGAAAAAGGTGATTTTGCCAAGTGGTTTGATGCGTCTTTGTCTCCCAAAAACGATAAAGACCGCCAGCAGTATTACCCCGATCAAGTTTTGCTTGCCACTGATGCAGCATCGCAGAGTATCAATCTCTCGATCAACTCAATGACTGATGCTACCGACCCCAACAAGGTAAACGGTGCCTTAGTCGTCATGGAAGATATCAGCAGCGCCAAGCAAGTCAAAAACTTGATGTACCGTTACATGACTCCTGAAGTAGCCGAAGCGCTGTTAGCTTCAGGGGATACAGGATTGGGCGGCAAGCGCAAGGAAGTTTCGGTCTTGTTCTCAGATATTCGTGGCTATACCACACTTACGGAAAAATTGCAAGCCGAAGAAGTGGTGGTGATGCTCAACAAATATTTTGAAGTAATGGTAGATGTCGTATTCGAGTACGGAGGCACTCTCGACAAATACATCGGCGATGCTCTGATGGCAGTTTTCGGCTCTCCGGCGCCCCTAGAAGATCATGCTTGGTGCGCGATGCAAACCGCCGTGAAAATGCGATCAGAACTGAACAAATTCAATGAAGATCGCATAGCTAATGGCGAGTTGCCAATCAGTATCGGTATGGGCATACATTCCGATCAAGTTGTCAGCGGCAACATCGGCTCAAGTAAGCGCATGGAATTGACTTCTATCGGAGACGGCGTAAACCTCGCCTCTCGCTTAGAAGGCGCTAGCAAGCAGTACGGCACTGACTTGATCATCAGCGACAATACCTACAAAGAATACAAAGAGCGACTCCACGTGCGGGAACTAGACTTTATTACCGTTAAAGGCAAAAGCGAACCCGTAATCGTTTATGAACTTGTCGGCATCCGCAAGGGATACTCAACAGTTGGCGACGACCTCAACGACACACAGCAACAAGTTGTAGAACATTACAATAAGGCTCGCGAACATTACAAGACACCAGTCACTCAAAGACTAACCGATGATGAGGTGAATAAGATCTTAGATCATGTCGCGCAAATGCCGGAGCCGGAAATTAAGAAACTTTCCTACAGTGTCGAAAAACAGTTGGAACAGGAACTTAAGAAGTTGTTACATCAACTGAAAAAGCTGTCAGAATACGATCCCAAAAATCTGTCCGAAGCAGACAAACTGATCGTGCTGTTTCAGCCAGAAATCCAAGCGCTGAAATTGGAAGGTCTCAAAAACCTCTCGGAAGATGAAGCCAAAATGCTGCTGCAAGCAAAAATCAAGCAGCTATCAGCAGAGGATGTGAAAAACTTGCAAGAGGGCGAAGTCAAAAAACTGTTGGAAGCAGATACCTTAGAACCATCAAATCCTAAAATCAAGAGGCTGAAACCCGCAGATATCAGGCAGCTATTGCAGGCGAAAATTAAAAGTCGGGCCTCCGAGACAGTTGCAGAAAAGTTAGATGAGGAATTTGGGGGTCTGGGATTAGATCGCGTCAAAAAAATCCTCGGCGAGTTTAAGAAAGCTTTAGAACCAAAAGCCAAGCAAGCTTTTAGAGACGCGGAACGCGAATTTAACCTCGTTCTGGAAGTTGAACCCAAAAACAAGGCAGCTAAATTACACGTCGATCGCTGTGGGTTATATAAGCTCAGCCCTCCAGACGTACTAAACTGGGACGGCGTGTGGAATCTCACCGAAAAATAGCAGCGGCGCCTGGGTGCGGACGGCGATCGCGATCGCGATCGCCGTCCCATCCGACCAATTAACCTTAATATCCTGTTGGGGCAATTTTAAATCTGCTCTAACAGGTATGATTGTTAGATAACCAGACTTGGACTGAGGCTTTGCCTCGCGATCGCCAAATGCCCGCGTTTGGCGACAACAAACTAAGCACTTCTACCTTCAGAAGAGCTTCAAAAATAGTTAGGACTTGCGCCAGCATTACCCAGTTTCTGAGAAAAATCTGGGGAAAAGGTGACGCAATATCAACTCAAAAACCGGGTTTTTCACCCCGCGCCCGTAAGTCTTAATAACTTTGGCGGCTCCTAAAAGCAGCTTGCTTTCAGCAGCAAGCTAACGTTCTAGTCTTAGATATAGAAAACTACTAGCATCAGTTATGGATAATTGGAATTCGCAATCGGGAGATATTGAGTCGGTAGATCAGGTTTACCAACTATTGCTAGAGATTGCTCGCAGTTCGCTGTCAGATATCCCCAGAATCCCCGAAAACATCACTCAAAAGTCTCTTCCCCTGCTCCAGAAATTACAAAGCATTCAGCAAAGACCACAGGTGCAAGCGTTTAAATCAGATTCGTTTTCGGTCAGCGAGATCGAATGGGTGGCTCAAGTCCGCCAACTGCTCGAAGAACTGAGCGGCCAGTCTTTGTCGGAACGGCCGAAAATGCCAGAAAACATGGCGGGAAGAGCTTTGACTCTGGCAGATCAGGCACAAAGCATCAAAGAAACCATAGAAGAAAATTCAGCCCGCGGCCCTACAGACAGAAATTGGAATGTGCCTGATCAGGCACAAAGCATCAAAGAAACCATAGAAGAAAATACAGCCCGCAGCTCAGCAGATGAAAAGGAGATCTCCTTTCAATCTCCAGACTCGCTGCTGAATCTCTTAAACGAGAGTTTAAAAACTCAGCGGGCCAAAAGCTACCAACCTGACGCTCCCGAATGGCAGCAACTATTGACTCTGCTAGATGTAGCTCAGTCAATTTACAAGCAAATTCAACGTTAAATGACAAATGACGTGCGATCGCTCGACACTATTTATCACAGGCTACAGAGCCCCACCGCAAATATTCAGCAGAGAGACTAGGAGGAAGGCAAGTTGCCCGATATCAGGGCAGTTCAACCAAAACATGAGGTTGGCGACCTTTGTCCGACAAAATGATTGCGAGTTCGATTCCGCTCAAATAAACTCGGGCGCATCAAAACATCGACGGAATCAGACTCAGTAGGTGACGTAGCGATCGAGTTCTCGATCGCAGGAATAGCCACTCGCTTTGGAAAAATCCGCCTGCCGCGCGGAAATTTGTGGCAAAGTGCCGTAAGGATCTATGTCTCGGCAATAATAAAGCTTTGGAGAAAGCCCGATCGCTCTTAAAATGCTATGAAAGGGGTTGAACAATGGGAAATGGGAAATTTGAGATTCAAATCCCAATCCCCAGTCAAAACCTGTAGCGGTTCTCAGGAAAGCTCAACTTTACTTATAGCAACTAGCTCTGCATCGCCCAAGTCTGGGGGTTACACAGCGAGGGCTAAAAAAGTAAGGTTCGCCCACAAACACTGATATCGCATTCACCCCCGATCACCTGTTAACTTGGAGATATTATTGTGGACTTATCGCTAATTCCGGCACAGCCGAAACCAGGACTGCTCAACGTCCTGATCGAAATTACCGCCGGTGGCAAAAACAAATACGAGTTTGATAAAGAGTTAAAAGCCTTTGCGCTCGATCGGGTGCTTTCTTCCTCAGTCCAATATCCGTGCGACTACGGCTTCATACCAAACACCTTGGGCGACGACGGCGACCCGCTCGACGCTATGGTGATGATGGATGAGCCCACATTTCCAGGGTGCATTATCGCGGCCCGTCCGATCGGAATGCTAGAAATGATCGACGGAGG
>CASBRC010000044.1 GCA_949128015.1 Synechococcales cyanobacterium PMM_0003 | reverse complement strand
TCCTCGTCGCATTCAGTGGTTACTGGCTTTCTTTGCTTCTGTAATTGTTACCCAAATTTTGTTGGTACTGAAGAAGAAGCAATTTGAAAAAGTCCAAGCTGCGGAAATGAATTTCTAAAAGCAAAATAAGCACCCAAGGGGTGCTTATTTTTGCTCTTAATGCTGTGTTGTGCTTTGCGCAACACAGCTATTTTTTTAAATTGTCGAAATTTCTTTTTCTTTATCAGCAGTGACTTTATCGATATTTTTAACGAACTTATCCGTTAACTTATCTACTTGCTCTTGTTGGCTTTTGGAATCATCTTCAGAAATTTCTTTTGCCTTCTCTAGCTTACGCAAAGAATCGATCGCATCACGACGGACATTACGAACTGCGACTTTGCCTTCTTCGGCGAGTTTAGAGACCATTTTTACCAACTCCTTGCGGCGATCGGTAGTAAGTGGCGGAATATTTAAACGAATACTAATACCGTCATTGTTTGGGGTAAGACCAATATCAGACTCAGAGATCGCTTTTTCGATCGAACGCATACTGCTGCGGTCGAAAGGCTGAATCATCAGAGTTGTCGCATCAGGCGAAGAAATATTTGCCAACGCCTTAAGATGCGTCTCTGCGCCATAATATTCCACCGTAATCCGATCCAATAGCGAAGCATTAGCACGCCCCGTTCGCACACTATTGAAATTGTGCTGGGTCGCTTCTACTGCTTTTTGCATTCGCGCCTCAACATCAGTTAACTTCACAGGAACCTCCAACATAAGTACCGATTGATTCTCCCATGACGACGCGACGAATGTTACCTGTAACACCGAGATCGAACACAATAATTGGGATACCATTTTCTTTGCATAATGCAAAAGCAGTTGCGTCCATTACCCGCAAATCATTGATCAAGGCATGGTCAAAGCTAACACTTTTAAAACGCTTTGCATTGGGATTTTTCTTCGGATCGCTGTCATAAATGCCATCGACCTTAGTTGCTTTGAGGATCACATCGGCATTAATTTCGGCTCCTCGTAAGGCTGCTGTAGTATCAGTCGTGAAATAGGGATTTCCTGAACCTGCGCCAAAAATAACCACCCGATTGTTTTCAAGGTGGCGAATGGCTCGACGGCGGATATATGGCTCGGCGATCTCTTGCATAGCGATCGCCGACATCACTCTTGTCGGAATCGGATCGTCTAAATGTTCAAAGGAATCTTGTAAAGTCAGTGCATTCATCACCGTGGCAATCATGCCGATATAGTCAGCCGTGGCGCGATCCATGCCCTTATCTGCGCCATTGATTCCCCGAAAGATATTGCCGCCGCCAACCACGATCGCAACCTCAATTCCATCTTTGACAATTTCGGCAACTTGCAGTGCAATGTCTTGGACAACTTCAGGATCAATGCCAAAACTGCGATCGCCCATGAGTGCTTCGCCACTGAGTTTTAATAAAATGCGTTTATATTTCGGAATTTCCAGTTTTGTAGATGTGACTGCTGCTTCTTTTACGATTTCTTTTACGATTTCTGTTGTAGTTGCGTTCATGTTTCATTCCTAACTGATTATTTTCTAGCGCGATCGCATTTTATGGTTTTTTCTCACTAGACAAGACGTACCTACATACCATTACAGTTTCTACGGCAAATAGCTTAACTTACTAGCTGTTCTAATCGGTCACATACTCTGGATTGCGATCGGGCGAATGATCGACTGTTTGCAGATAAGCATTTGAGAAATCTGTACAATTCAAATTTGCTCCGTTGAGATTTGTTCTTAGTAAAAGCGCACCTTTAAAATTAGCCTTGTAGCAATTCGATTTACTAAGATTTGCGCCATCTAGACATGTTCGATCTAACTGAGCATCAACCAGAAATGCTCCATTAAGATCTGCTTCTTTGAGGTCGGCAGAATTGAGATTTGCCTTACTTAGATTTGCCCCACTCAGATCTGCTTTTAGCAGTAAGGCATCACTGAGATTGGCAGCATACAAATTTGCATGAGAAAGGTCGGATGCAGAGAGATTTGCATGACTAAGATTAGCTTCACTAAAACTTGCCCCACTTAAATTCGCGCCTTCAAGATTAGCTCCGTTTAATTTTGCCCCATCTAAGTTTGCTCCTTTCAAAAATGCTTGAGTAAGATTTGCTCCCTCTAGGTTGGCTCCAACTAGAGACACACAACTTAAATTAGCTCCAGTCAAGTCAGAATTGGCGAGACTCACCGCATTGAGATTTGCGCCAGTTAGGTCAGCATCCCTTAGATTAGCTCGTTCCAACCTAGCACCATGCAAATCAGCCTTAATTAGACTAGCACCATTTAGATCCGCCTCACAGAGATTTGCATCACTCAAGCTAGCGCGATATAGAACAGTAGTATTGAGCTTTGCACTATATAAATTTGCTTCATTTAAGGTGGCACATGATAGATTTGCTTCGTTCAGATTGGCATTAGCCAAATCGATCGCAGTCAAACTTACACCACTGAGATTTTCACGACTAAGATCGATATCACCAAAATCTCGAAAGCCTTGGTTATAGCGATCGACGAGTTCACTAGCTTTCATATTATTTATCCGTTGGCAAAATTGCGCCTGTCATATTTGCGCCATCTAAATTTGTCCACAACATGAAAGCGCCTCTCAAGTTTGTCCATAACATGAAAGCCCCTTTTAAATTTGCACCTGTTAAGCTAGCTCTAGTCAGATTGGCTCGATTGAGATTTGCCCTATTTAAGCTAGCTCCGTTTAATACGGCTTCATCTAGATTTGCACCAGTCAGATTAGCTTCATTCAAATTTGCGTTGTGCAAATTGGTACGGATTAAATAAGCTCCACGCAGATCGACATTACTTAAATCGGCTCCGCTTAAATTTGCACCCATCAAATTTGCACCGCTTAAATTTGAGCCACTGAGATTAGCATTGGAAAGATTGACCCCATTAAGGTTTGCGCCACTGAGGTTAGCTTTCATCAAAAATGCGCCCGTGAGATTTGTCCAACTCAAGTCTGCTTCGGTTAGGTTCGCTTCATTCAAATTTGCCCAGCTAAGATCGGAGCCAACTAAATTTGCTTTTTCTAAATTTGCGCCGAGTAAGTTTGCCCAGCCCAAATTGACACGACTGAGAGAACCATTGCTTAAATTTGCATGGATAAGATCGACGGCATTGAGATTAGCTTCATTTAAAATTGCTCCACAAAGATCAACTCCATGTAACTCCGCACCTGTGAGATTGGCTTCTGTCAAATCAACATTCATCAAACAAGCTTGACTAAGATTTGCGCCACTGAGATTTGCTTTGATCATCAGTGCGCCTGTGAAGTCAGAGTCACTGAGATCGGCTCCCAATAAATTAGACTCGATGAAGAATGTGCCGTTTAGCTTTGCGCGACTGAGATTTGCACCGTTGAGACATGCTCCTGTGAGGGTGGCAAGACTGAGATCGGCGTTGATCAAAGACGCACTGGTTAAATTTGCTGAGTTAAGATTTGCCGCAACTAAATAGGCATCATTGAGGCAAGCTCTTTGGAGATCTGCTTTGATTAAAAAAGCTGATGTAAGATTTGCTTCGGTTAAATTAGCTTCAACCAGATTGGCGCGATTGAGATCGGCTCTATGTAAAAATGCACCTGTGAGGTTTGCTTTGGAGAGCATTGCGTCTGCAAGTTTGGCATTACTGAGATTAACGCGCTTGAGATCGGCTCCCTTAAGGTTGATTCCTTCTAGGTTTGATTTGGTAAGATTTGCTTTGGTAAAGTCGGTAAGATTCACGCCTGCCTCGTTTTGATTCGTTGTACTTGTTACATCTAAAGAAGAGTTTTAATCATATAAATGTTCTTTAGTTTTCCTTGATTTGGCTTGACAAGATGGCTGCGTCTCAACATTCTCGACGGTTAAGTGCAACGCAAAGCGCCGCCGATCCTAACCTCTCCAATTTGCCAAAGACAAATTGAGAATCTCAATAAATTGCTATAACAAATAGAATACATGAGGAAAATGAAGATGCGATCGCCTTGCAATATTTGGCTTAGATACTCAAGTTTGGATTTAAGGTTTTGATAACGAATGACAAATACAGATTCACAAGATAATTCACAAGATGTTATTCAGCCTGCCTTAGATCGATTTTTAGGTAAAGTCTATTTAGTTGGTGCAGGACCTGGTGACTCGGGATTAATGACACTTAAGGGAAAAGCGCTATTAGAAACCTGTGACGTAGTGCTTTACGATGCTTTGGTTAGTGATGAGATTTTGGCGATGATTAATCCGATCGCAGAAAAAATCCATGCAGGTAAACGGCGTGGTAATCATTCGTTATTACAGGAAGAGACGACAAAATTATTGATCGAAAAGGCAAAAGAACAGGCGATTGTCGTGCGGTTAAAAGGTGGCGATCCGTTTATTTTTGGGCGTGGTGGTGAAGAGATGGCAGATTTGCGAGCTGCTGGAATTGCGGTTGAAGTCGTTCCCGGAATTACTTCAGGGATTGCTGCCCCAGCTTATGCAGGGATTCCCTTGACCCATCGAGATTTTAGTTCATCGGTCATTTTTGTGACAGGGCATGAGTCGGCTGGAAAATATCGTCCGCAGATCAATTGGACGGCGATCGCCCAAGCTGCCGAAACAATCGTGGTATACATGGGGCTACATAATTTAGGTGAAATTGTGCCTAAAGTGATCGAGGCTGGCTTACCCAAATCTACACCTGTCGCTTTAATTCGGCAGGGAACTCGCACCGATCAGTCAGAATTAATTGGTTGCTTGGGTAATATTGTCGAGCTTGTGCAAGAAAGTAACTTTGCCCCGCCTGCGATCGCAGTCATTGGTAATATTGTAAACTTTCGAGATATCTAACACACTAGAGATGTTGTGAAGCTCCGTCTCTAGTTCTCAATATACGGAAAAAAGCTAGTGAACATAGATAAAGTGAGTATTCCTGCTGAAATCGAGAATAATACCCGACTGGAAGTGCAAATACAGGATATTTTAGAAGCGATCGCAGCCACAGAGTCATTTGTATCGGGGATAGATTTCTTACAGTTTAGTCGCGATCAAAAAACGATTTTTGCAGTAGAAAGGGCGATCGGGATTATCGGCGCAACCGCCAGACGGTTGCCCATTAGTTTTATGGATCAGTATCCGCAGATTAATTGGCGACGTTTGACTAGTGTCGGTGATAGTTTGATGTTTGGCTATTTAGAGGTAGATCTCAATACTTTGTGGGAGTTAACTCAACAAGATGCCCCTTTTATTAAAAATTTAATGCGAGCGGCGATCGCAAAGTTATAAATATTGGTGTGCGAAGCACACCGATATTTATAACGCACAAATCCATCCTTCAAGGCGATCGCAACCTTCAGGAATGCCAAAATCAGGAATTCCAAGATTTAGTTGTCGATAGGCTTTTGCGGCTTGGATTGTAGCCATTACTGCGTCAAGCGTGTCACCCGAAGCGTCGTCTATACAATCTAAAGCAAGCTGGTTATTAATTGCGATATCAAGGCTATATTTTGTTTTGGATATTTGCGATCGCAAAAGTCTAATCATATCTTGACGCAGAGATTGCATTACTAAGGTTTGTTTTTGCTTATTGTCGGATTTATAGCTTTGTTTGCCGATGAGAAATCTTGCCACGAGCGCAGGATAAATCTCAATTACAATCCGTGGATCATCCGTGGGATGACAGGGCAGAATGCTAAATCCTGCCTTGAGCATTCGTGGCGCACCTTCAAAAAACATTTTTCCTACAGGTACGCCATAGACCTTCATTGGACTAATTGCGCCTGTGAGCCGATCGGTTTGTCGCAAATGTTCGCGATCGCCGATCGCCCGATCTTGCCGATATAGATTTAACACTTCGACAAATTCTTGCTTAGTCATCTTCCCAATGCGATCGACGTATTCTGCCCAAGTTTTTCCCCATTGCAAATTTTCAATCAGCTTACGTGGTTGACCAAGCGGAAAATCTACTCCTGCAATCCAGACAGGCGATTGCTGGAGAAAATCCATGAAATCAGGGAAGTTGGCAAATCGATAGAACTTCTCAATGTGCAAAATATCTGCTTCCTGCCAAGCTTCAGCACAAGTGATCGGCTTAGATTTGCTAGGTGCGCTCGTAAAATCAATTCCATATATTTTCATGTGTAGCTCAAGTCCCATAAGAGAGATGCGGCGCTCCGCGCCGCATCTCTCTTATGGGGTTTTTCTGACTTTGATCTCTATTTGTGGTGGTGGTGGAGCTTGTGTTGGCGTTGCGACAGGAGTTGGCGTTAGCATTGGAGGATTTCCTGTTGTTGGAGTTGGTGGCACTAGGGGAGAGGTTAAGGGAGTTGAGGTAGGGATGGCAGTTGGTTGTGCGATCGCAATATCTTTAAGTCCAAGTTTTAACTGATAGGGAATTTCCGTAGTACCTCCAATTCCCCTTAGTTGAACTACATAGGCTCCATCGGCTGGAATTGGTACATCAACATTCATGACATTAACTGCATTTGATAGCGGTACGCCTTGAGAATTCAGAATAGTAAATAATAAGCCAGAGCCTGTAATCGCCGTACTAAGCAGTTGACCAGATTTAGCTTGAACTGTATAAGTGTGAGTAGCATCACCTAAGATTTTATTAGGAATAACCAAGAATTCTTTATTAGCTTCTAAAGCAACAACTTGATTTACTGGCGCATTGGAGTTTACCGTTGTTGGGTTAGAACTAGCTTCAGTTGTAATTGGTTTAATCGGAATTGGCTGATTATTGACAATTACTGATGACTGATTATTTCGCATCATTGATGGCAAAACAAAAGCCGCTATTACTGCGACTACTGCCAATAGTCCGCCAAACAAAAATAGAACGCCTGAATTGGAGCTAGCAGAAGCAGAGGCAGGTACTGACCGACGTGTTTGAGAACTAGATTTATAAGAAGTCTCAGCCTGAGAATTAGCTAAATTCGTTGTCCCAGTTAAAATAGTTGATCTGACAATCTTGCTCGTAGTCGCTTGTCGCTCCACTTCGGTCATAGTCGCAAAGGTAGCAATACCTTGATTGACATCCCGCACTGACTGATAGCGCTGCGTATAGTGATAGCGAACCATGCGAGTTAGTACCATCGCTAAGCCATTGCTAACCTGTGCTTTATCACGCCAGACTAGCTCGCCTGTAGCAAGGTCGGTGGGTAAGTCGGTGGGGCCATATCCCGTAATCGCCTTAATTGCCACCATTCCCAAGGCGTAAATATCGCTGTTATAAGTTGGGCGACCTGCACATTGTTCACTTGGCATATAACCTGGTGTACCAATGGTGACGGTAAATCGAGATTCCCCTTTTTCGTCCGCAGCGAGCTTCGTATTAGCATCTTGCATTGCCTTCACTGCACCAAAATCAATGAGTATAATTTTTTGATCTTTCTTGCGTCGGATTAAATTATCTGGCTTAATATCACGATGAATTACTCCTTCTGAATGTACAAATTCCAAAACCTCAAGTACATCTTTCAAAATCTTGAGGACTTCAACTTCGCTAAGTTGTTTATCTCTCGCTGGTGCATCAATATTGGCAAGTTCAGCTAAGAGCCGTTCTTGAGATGCGTTCTCTAAGTCTGACACGTCGGGCAAAGACGCTTTCAATTCATCATATAGCGATTGCCCTTCGACAAATTCTTGCACCAAAAAAAACTGCTTATCCTCTTCAAAATAGGCAAGCAATTGCGGAATTTGGTCATGATTACCCAGTTTCTCTAGGGTTTCTGCCTCAGTATTAAAAAGCCTTCTTGCCTCACGAATAAAATTGGGATCGTCACTAGCGGGCTTGAGTTGCTTAACAACGCAGGGCGGTGACCCCGGGCGGCGCATATCCCTCGCAATAAATGTATGCCCAAATCCGCCCGCTCCGATTTGTTTAATCAGTTTGTAACGTCCATCTAGTACTTTGGCTGGCATGGCGATCGCCCCTTGAGTTATCGGCTTAGGATATTGACTAATGATCCTGTTGTATCTAATTGTATAGGAATCCAGCAATTTTGAGGTTTGCAGCGCCCGAAGGCGCTGCAAAACCCAAAACTGATTTTTTGAAAGTGCCGCCTACGGCAGCACTTTCAAAAAATCAGTTTTTATAATGAGAATTGCTGAAAGGAGTACAATAAGCAGAACTTTTCATTGATTTTCAGTTGATGGGTGTAATAAAATCAAAAAGCTGTAGCGCATGCACAGCGTGCGCTACAGCTTTTTGATTTTGTATTAGAATGTATTCACCTACTTACTAAGTCGTATTATAGGTAATTAGAAAAAATATTTTATTGTCTCAAAATTAATGAATTTGACTGCTGAAACGAACTTACTTGCTCAACAACTCCATGACATTGACGATCAATTCTCGAAGCGATCGCTAGCACTCGATCCGAGTGGTTACTTTATTATTTATGTCGATCGCCAGCAAAATCTAATTTGTGCGAAATACTATAGCAATATCATTAACGATCAAGGCTTAGCCGTCGATCCTGAAACTGGCAAACCAATTCCTGCTAGAGGTAAGGTCGATCGTCAAGCAGTGCAGTTGTTTACAGGTCGGACTGCCAAAGAACTCTGTATAGAAATCTTTGAAAAAACACAGCCTTGTCCTGTTACACTATTTGACCATGCTGCGTATCTCGGACGCGAAGCACAGCGAGCAGAATTAGCGCTGTTGCAGCAACAGGAATATATCCAAGATTAGAAATTGTTACGATATTCAGCGCCTCGCGCTGGCGTACATCCCCAAATATAGTCGTTCATACAATAGTCATAAGCGCCAGATGTCACCTTCGAGCATGACCTTCAACAACAGTTGGTGGGAAATCCAAGTAATCGCCGAACAATCTCTAGAAGAGCAAATTTTTTGGCGATTACAAAATTTTGGTTGTCAAGGAATGGCAAGCCAAAAAAAAGATGGGCAGCTTCGAGTTAGTAGTTACTTACCCGTTGAGAAAGCTACTGTTTTGGATCTAGCGGCTTTATCACTTTGGCTAAAGCAAGATGCGATCGCAGTTAATTACGAAGCACCAGTTACGCAATGGACAGTAATTAATGATGAGGATTGGTCATCTAGCTGGAAACAACATTGGAGTCCACAGGAAATCGGTGACATGTTGGTAATTTATCCTGCATGGATCGATCCACCGACCGATGGCGATCGCAAAATTCTCCGTCTTGACCCCGGTAGTGCGTTTGGGACTGGCGCTCATGCGACGACTCAGCTTTGTTTAGAAGCATTAGAAATGCGTCTCTGGGGTGTAAAGCCTGAAGATAATGTTGTGGTTGCCGATGTTGGTTGTGGTTCAGGAATTCTTAGCATCGGCGCTTTGCTGATTGGGGCAAGTCAAACCTATGCGATCGATAATGACATTCTGGCGATCAAGGCAACTAATCACAATCGCCAACTCAATGATATTGCTGAAGAGAAAATCTGGGTTGCCGAAGGGAGCATTCAAGATTTGATTGCTCACATGCCCGCACCTGCGAATGGGTTTACCTGTAATATTCTTGCCGATATTATCGTCGATATGGTTCCTTATTTCGATAAACTCGTCGATGAAAAGGGCTGGGGAATTTTAAGTGGAATTTTGGTTGAGCAAGTGCCAAAGGTTGCCGAGGCTCTAGATGCTCACAAATGGGTGATCGCCACATTTTGGAAGCGTCAAGAGTGGGCTTGTTTAACAATTAGACGATCAGAATATTAACAAACAAGGGGCTTAAGCCCCTTGTTTGTTAATATTCTACCTAACAAGCTGTGGCGCACGCTGCGCGCGCGCCACAGCTTGTTAGGTTTTCGTGAATCTACGGTTGGGTTGGACGTGCAACCATGATTCCGATCGCATGATCGACTCGTTCAACATAACGTTGCAGATCTGGAGAGATTTTGACCTTTCCCGATGGTGACGCATGAATAAATCCGATGCCATTAGCTGTGGGATAGACAAAGCCTGTATGAGTCGCATCTAGTCCTTTGATATCAGTAGTCACGGCGATAATGTCACCAGCTTTTAATAATGGATAGATAGAACGAATCTTTGCAGATGGAATATATCGTAATTGCTCAGATTGCATTTCTAGTTCTATCTTTTTCTCCATTGCTAAAATACATTGATAATTGGCTTTATTATGCTTGAGACGAGGATATTTTTGCCAATTACTACTCATAAAGTTTAGAGTTTTATTGAGTGGAATCCCTCCCAATTCGGCTGTGAGATCGCGGACAATATTCCGTTTCTGATGATCGCGTATCCATTCTGAGAAATAATGCAAACGGCTACAATAGCCGTCTAGTCTGCCATCTATATAACGTACCGACTGGACATTCTCTACAAAATTCTCATAGGTTGAATCGATCGCAAGCAAATTGCGGGAAAAAGCTAAAACTGTCTCGACAAATAGCACACAGTCAAATTCTGTCAGTGACACAAATAGTTTTTCAGTTTCACCCTGATCTAGTAAACCTTCGCGATAGGTCGCACCAAGAAATTTTGTCGAAACGGTTTGCAACACTTCATCTATGGGTGCTTTAGATAACTTGCGATCGCTAAATAACTGCATCAATCGCTTATATTCTAATTTAGGAGCGGAATCATCTAAAATAGAGGCACTTGAAGAAGCACTTTGGCGTGTAGATGATATATTCTTTGCAGTTACAATAACCCGATCTCTCTGGTCAATATTTTTAAATTCTGGAATAAAATAATCGCTAAAAGATATTCCTAATAAAGTACATAGTAAAAATGGTTTGATAAATTTTGGCATGAATTCCAAATCTGTGGCTAATACAATTAAGTAGGCAAACATTATTAAACCCAAAACCCAAAAAGCTGTAGTGCATGCGCAGCGTGCGCTACAGCTTTTTGGGTTTTGCCTACTTACTTAAGTAGGAACAAGCTCACCTGGTCGTAGTTTTATCCATTTCCCTATTTCTGGTGAAAAGCTCTCACAGCCGACAACATCCCATTCCATCTGGATATTTTCTGAATCTGTGCGGATATTCACATTAATTGTAGGAGAGTTTGCCTCAAAGTCTGGATTGTCGTTTAGATGTGGTTGTTGGTGCTGTGCTTCGACAGCATTGTAGGTGATGCAGCGATCGACATAGGTGCAGTTAATGCAGATACACATGGCAGTTATCCCCAATTCATGAGCTTATCCTAACAAAAAAGATCCTGAAATGTTTTATATGTTGTTTTCAGCGCAGCAATTCTCATTACAAAATTAGCTTTTTTGAAAGAGCCGCCTACGGCGGCTCTTTTAAAAAAGCTAATTTTGTTATTTTCAGAGCCTATACGCTGAAAACAACATATCAGTTTGCTATACAATACCTACTAGCAGTTTTAAATCCCTAATAATTTGTTGCATTAAACACTATGGCACTGAAGAAAGGCACATTTGTTCGCGCAATTCGCGAAAAGCTAGAAAACAGCCCTGAAGCAATGGCAAACGATACACGCTGGTCGTCTTACGTTTTTGAGACATGGGGCGAAGTATTGGAGTTTCGTGGAGATTATGTCCAAATTAAATTTGGTAAAGTGTCAACACCTGTAATTTGGCTCCATAAAGATCAATTAGAAGAACAAGCCGCTTAATTTGTAAGAAGCGCACCCGTTGGGTGCGCTTCTTGAGGTTATATCCAAAAATCCATGACAATTATTTTGACCAATGACGATGGCATTGATGCTGAGGGGCTTTGGTCTTTGCAACAAGCTACTGAATTAGTATTTAGAACTAAAGGCGCGATCGCAGCTCCTTCGCGTCAATATTCGGGCTGTGGACATCAGGTAACCACCAATGAGCCGATCGCAATTAATAAACGCGACGATCTTGGCGAGCATACTTATGCGATCGCAGGTTCACCTGCGGACTGTGTGCGGGTGGCGATTGCCCATTTGTACAGCGATGTGAAATTGGTACTGTCAGGAATTAATCATGGTGGCAATATGGGCGTGGATGTCTATATGTCAGGGACAGTAGCGGCAGTGCGTGAGGCAGCTTTTCATAATATTCCTGCGATCGCAATTTCGCATTACCAAGATCGCCGTAAAGCATTTGATTGGGATTGGGCAGCTATAACTTCCGCTAGGGTGATTAAGCAACTTTTGGAAATCAAACTGCCGCCACAGTCCTATTGGAATGTAAATTTGCCGCATTTATCACCTGAGGAACTTGATAGCTTTCCTGAGATTATTTTTTGTGAAAAATCAAGTCAGCCATTGCCACTAGAGTTTAAAACCGATGGCGATCGCGTGACTTATACAGGGCGTTATAATTTACGCGATCGTTCACCCAATAGCGATGTCGATGTTTGCTTCGCGGGCAAAATTGCTGTCACGCAGATGACTGTTTAAGTGGTGCGAATATCGTCGTTTAATAAAGAATGCGATCGCCTGATTTCTTCACCTTCAATCATGGTGTGTAATTGCCACTTAGGATCGGTGTCAGGAAAATCAGAACGATAATGTGCGCCGCGACTTTCGGTGCGAAATAGAGCCGATCGCATTAATAGATAGGCATAGTCAGTCAGGTTACGGGTTTCAATCCATAGTCGCGAAGGTTCGGCAAGGTTAGTTAATTCAGCTTGCCATATACAGATTTGGGTCAAGGCAATTTCTAGCTCAGACTGAACTCGACAGATTCCCGCCGCTTGCCAACTCAGATTTTGAATTGCCGATTTAATATTTTGAATAGTTGCGGAATTACCACGCTCCTCTAAATTGGGTGCGATCGCAATCGAAACATCAAAAATCTGAGTTTGCTGAGAAGACACCTGTTCTGCTAAACGTTCTCCAAAAACGAAGCATTCTAAAAGAGAGTTACTAGCCAAACGATTAGCTCCATGTACGCCCGTACTAGCTGTCTCACCGACTGCATACAGCCCCTCAATCGAAGTTGCTCCATAAGAATCAACGACAATGCCTCCCATGCAATAGTGAGCAGCAGGAGTGACTGGAATCGGAGTCGAGAAAATATCAATTTGCCACTGTTGACAAATTTTGATGATGTTAGGGAATCGATGGGCGATCGTGGCTTTAGAAATAGGCTTTAAATCTAAAAATACCGTTGGTTCTTGAGTTTTCTGAAGATGGGCAAATATGGCGCGACTGACCACATCTCTGGGAGCTAGTTCTCCTTTGGGATGATAGTTAAAAAGGAAGCGATCGCCTTGATGATCGATCAAATGCGCTCCTTCTCCACGGACTGCTTCACTAATTAAAAATCGCGGCGCATTGGGCAAAGCGAGGGCAGTAGGATGAAACTGCACAAATTCCATATCGCGAATTACGGCTCCTGCTCGCCATGCGATCGCAACGCCATCACCTGTACTTGAAGGTGGATTGGTGTTTTGAGCAAACACTTGAGCGCCGCCACCTGTCGCCAAAACTACCACAGGCGAAATTAAGCAGCCAATTTCTTGATTTGGCTCTAGATAGAAAACGCCGCCACAGCGTCCTTTCTCCATATACAGATCTAAAATCAGGGTTGTACTTAGAACCTGAATACTAGGATTTTGCAGAACTGCTGCTGCTAGTTTTGAAACCAGCGCCCGCCCTGTTGTGTCAGCAGAGTGTAAAACCCTACGTCTGGAGTGGGCGGCTTCTAAAGTTAAAGCTAGGCTACCGTCTTCAGTGCGATCGAAGTCTACGCCCAAAGCAATCAGTTGTTGAATTTGCCGAGGAGCAGCATTAACTAATACATCAACTGCTTCGGCTTCGCACAAGCCAACACCTGCGACTAAGGTGTCTTTGCCATGAAATCTAGGAGCGTCATCTTTATCAATAACTGCCGCAATCCCACCTTGCGCCCAGTCACTAGCAGAAGTTGACAAGTTATCTTTAGTCACTAAACCAATTCGCCAGTTTGGTGCTAAATCAGTAAGTCGAAGTGCAGTATAAAGCCCAGCAGCACCACTGCCGACGATCAAAGCATCAAACCTTGTTTGGTTCATTAAGTAAAGCCAAGTTGTCAATAATCGATATTATCTCATTAGATATTGTCTAGAGACAAATTGCTGTAGGGTTCGTTAGCGTCAGCGTAACGAACCTTGATCTGTTGAGACGTGCGTTACGCGATCGCTAACACACCCTACGAAGGCAATTTTGGGTTTCTCTGACAGGCTGCTAGGGCTGCCTGTCAGAGAAACTAACTTTTACAATGAGACTTTCCGCTTGTACAAGACAATTTGCATAGCTGACTCTTGCGTCGCGACCAGCAAGATATAGAAATATTACAAAGATGTAAATATCTTGCTGTCATAAAGATTAAGAAATGTAACGAAATATTAACGGATCAATTTAAAATTATTGTATTTATTGCCCAAAATCAACCACTGCAATGGTTGTCTGGTATTAAATAGTGAATAGGTATAAATCTTTATTTGCTAAATGTTACTTGCTGTAACATTTAGCAAATAACCAAACGCAATATATAACCCCGCCAAACAATCAGGACAGTAATTTAAGGAGACTGCATGTTCACTTCTGCTCCACCGATCGCATCATTATCCGACAAAGGATTAACAGGTAGACGGATCATTCCCGAAAATCTACAGGGTCGGGTCTTAATGAAGTTGGTCTATGTAGTGCTCGAACCTCAGTATCAGAGCGCTATGTCGGCGGCTGTCAAGTCTGTCAACAAAAACAATCCTCATG